>NZ_JBFTMM010000011.1:0-195938 GCF_056396945.1 Pseudomonas sp. 05N432
CTCCCACATTGGAACTGCGTTGACTTCGGTAATGAGGTCGACATAGAACCCCTGTGGGAGCGAGCCTGCTCGCGATTGCTTTCGCCCATTCAACACACTCCTCACCGCCTGCACCCACCCCGCGCACCCCCGCCCGCGGCGCTCCTTTTGCAGTGCGCGCTACCGAGGTTTTCCTTCATTCTTGCCACGCGTGAAGAAGTGGATGAACGGGTCGGCAAAACCTTGCGGGCAGTGGATCGTACGGCGCAGGCGTTCGGCCGGCTCTGAGATTGCTGGAAGGTCCTGCGGACCTTATCGCGAGCAGGCTCGCTCCTACATTGGAACTGCGTTGACTTCGGTAATGGGGTCGACATAGGCCCCCTGTGGGAGCGAGCCTGCTCGCGATTGCTTTCGCCCATTCAACACATTCCTCACCTCTTGCACCCACCCCGCGCACCCCCGCCCATGGCGCCCTTTTGCAGTGCGCGCTACCGAGGTTTTTGTTCATTCGCAGCGACATATTTCCTCATTTTCCTATGGCCGTCCTTGGGCCAACATCAACCTCGCCAGTCAGCCGAACGCTGACCACCTCAAGGTCCATTCAGAGACCGCAGGTAGCACCTGTTCCAAGGCCGCTGGCCGTACTGCCCAGGACAAAACTAAATCAACAGCTGTGGGAGTGCTCCATGATCAAGTCCTTGCTAACCCGTATCGCTCAGCCACTCGCGATCACCGCCATCGCTGCCGGGGTCGCCACCAGCGCCCAGGCCGGCACCCTGTCCATCGGCCACACCACGTGGGTCGGTTACGGCACCCTCTACCTCGCCCAGGACCTGGGCTATTTCAAGGAAAACGGCCTGAGCGTCGAACTGCCGGTGGTGGAAGAAGCCTCGATGTACATGGCCGCCCAGGCCTCGGGCCAGCTGTCCGGCTCGGCCTCGACCATCGATGAAGTGCTCAAGTATCGCCCGCAATTCTGCTTCAAAGCGGTAGCGGCTCTGGATGACAGCCATGGTGGCGACGGTGTGTTGGTGGGCAAGGACGTCATGAGCCTGCAAGAGCTCAAAGGCAAAGCCGTGGCGGTGAACGAAGGCTCGACCTCGCAGTTCTGGCTCTCGTACCTGCTGAAAAAGAACGGCATGAAAATGAGCGACATCACCGTGCAGAACATGACCGCTGACGATGCCGCCACCGCGTTCATCGCCGGTCGTGTGCCGGCCGCCGTCACCTGGGAACCCCATCTGTCGATGGTCCGCGACAAGAAGCAAGGCAAAGTGCTGATCGACAGCAGCACCACTCCCGGCGTGATCGTCGACGTGGTCGCGCTCAACTGCAACGTCATCGAAAAACAGCCAGAAGACGTCAAAGCCCTGGTCGCCGGTTTGTACAAAGCGGTGAAATACACCCAGGAACATCCGGACGAGGCTTACGCAATCATGGCCAAAGGCGTCGGCGGTTACCTCGCCGATCCGAAGGAACTGGCCGCTGCGGCCAAAGGCGTGCGCTTCTACGATCAGGCCATGAGCGAAAAACTCCTCGGCTCGCCGGGCAAACCAGGTGACAGCGCGGCGCTGATCAAAATCGCCAATGAAACCGCCAGCGAGCTGCAAGGCAAACCCTACAACGTCAGCCACGACGAACTGGTCGACAACCGCTTCGTCAGCCCGCTGTAGGAGGTGGCCATGTTCAAGCGAAATTCATGGTTGAGCCGCTGCATCACGCCCAAGACCGGCTTGCCGGTCAAGGTGATCTGGAGCGCCAGCGGCCTGGCCTGGGTGCTGCTGGTCGGCCTCTGGGCCGGGTTGTCGTACGGCGGCGTGGTGCCGGGCATGTTCCTGCCGACACCCGGCGCGGTACTCGATGCCGCCGTGCGCCTGGCGCGCGACGGCACACTCGGGGTCCACGTTTGGGCGAGCCTGGAAGTGGTGATGGTCGGCTTCATCGTCTCGTCGCTGGTGGCGGTGCCGTTGGGGCTGCTGATGGGCAGCTTCCGCATCGTCCAGGCGTTCCTCGAACCGATGGTCAACTTCATCCGCTACCTGCCGGTGACCTCCTTTGTGCCGCTGTTCATCCTGTGGATCGGCATCGGTCTGGAGCAACGGGTCTCGGTGATCATCTTCGGGGTGTTCTTCCAGCAACTGGTGATGATTGCCGATGTCTCCAAAGGCATCTCCAAGGACCTGATCAACGCCTCGTACACCCTCGGTTCGACCCGCCGCGACGCGGTGCTGCATGTGATCGCCCCGGCCTCGTTGCCGGGTGTGCTCGACACCTTGCGCGTCACCATGGGCTGGGCCTGGACGTACCTGGTGGTCGCCGAACTGGTGGCTGCTTCCAGTGGCCTCGGCTACCTGAGCCTCAAAGCTATGCGCGGCTTTCAGGTGGATGTGATCTTTCTGGCGATCGCGATCATCGGCCTGCTGGGCCTGGTCACCGATCAACTGTTCCGTTTCCTTCGACTGAGGATCGCCGCATGGGCTCAGTAACTGCCGCCAATCATCGCTTCACCACACCCACTGCCGCCCCGGTGCACGCCGCGCCACGGCTGCAAGTGGACAAGGTCAGCCTGCGTTACCAGAAGCCTGACGGCGGGATTTTTACGGCGCTGGAAAAGGTCTCGTTCGAAGTGCCGGACCAGCAATTCGCGGTGCTGGTCGGGCCTTCGGGCTGTGGTAAATCCAGTCTGCTGTACCTGACAGCCGGCCTGGCCGAACCCACTGAAGGCGAGATCTACGTCGGCGGCCAGCACGTCGAGGGCCCCGGCGCGGATCGCGGAATGGTCTTCCAGAGCTACACGCTGTTCCCCTGGCTGACCGTGCGGCAAAACGTCGAGTTTGGCCTCAAGCGTCGTGGCATGCCGGCGGCCCAGCGTAAGGAAATTGTCGACTACTACGTCAACGAAGTCGGCCTGACCGGCTTCGCCGACAACTACGCCAAGCAACTCTCCGGCGGCATGATGCAGCGCGTGGCCATCGCCCGCGCCCTGGCCAACGACCCGCAAATCCTGCTGATGGACGAGCCCTTCGGCGCCCTCGACAGCCAGACCCGCCTGCAAATGCAACAACTGCTGCTGCGGGTCTGGGGCAACAGCAAGAAGACCGTGCTGTTCGTCACCCACGACATCGACGAAGCGATCCTGCTCGGCGACCGGGTCTATGTGATGGGCGCAAGACCTGGGCGGATCAAGCAGATTCTCGATGTGCCGATCGAGCGTCCGCGCACGCTGGACATGGTCATGGAGCGCTCGTTCATCGAGATGAAGCGCGAAATCTTCGGCTTGCTGCATGACGAGTTGGAGGAGGCGCATTAATCGGCTGCCCGCCAGGTGCGCGCATGGCGGGCCAGACTTCACCGTGTTGCGAGGGAGCTTGCGGCGGATATGAGATTCGGAGCAACACATGACCCGTAGCAGCTGCCGAGCCCGCGAGGCTGCGTTCGGCCGCGAAGCGGTCGTAAAATCAGGCAACGCGTTCTCTCAGGTAAACTGCGTATGCAGGATTTGCGAGGACTTCGTCCTCGAACGCAGCCTCGCGGGCTCGGCAGCTGCTACGGATCGCGTACTGGTTAGGGCAAGCCTCTCGCCTAAATACTGCTGATGGACGAACCCGGGAGTTGTTGCGGTGCCTGAACCGAAAAGTTCAGAGTAACCGTGAAGCGGTTCTTTTCGGGCGCGACCTCGATGTGCCAGCCCAGTTTTGCGCAGAGCTGGTGCATCAGTTCGAGTCCGAGGCCGTAACCGAAATCGGTAGATTCCTGATGCTGCGGGGTGTCGCGTATCCGGTTGACGATGCGCAGTTGCAGCTGTTCGAAGGTGATCTCGACACTGCCATCGTCAGCGTATTGCAGGGCGTTGCGCAGGAAGTTACCCACCACGATGCGGCACGCGGTCAGGGGCAGCCGGCAAGGTTCGTCGCTGATGCGCAGGATCAACTCGATATCGCGTTTGCCGATCAGGTAGCGATGTTCCTGGATCAGTTCATTGAGCAACTGGCGCATGTCGAGCGGTTCTTCGCGCAGCGCTTCCGGGCTCTCGCGGCTCATCCACAACAACGTCTCGGCAATCCGCTGCATGTTCAGCACCGAGCGCTCGATCCGCTGCAAGGGCGGGGGCAGTTCGCCGCCGGACTGCACGGCGAGCAATTCAACATTGGCCTTGAGCACCGCCAGCGGCGTACGCAGTTCATGGCTGGTGTAGCGCAGCAGACGCTCTTCACGCAGGCTCGCGGCTTTAACCTGTTGCACGCTGTGGGCCAGCGAATCGGCCAGCACATTGAACTCGCGAAAGATGAAATGCGGTCGGCCATTCGGCGCCGCACCGAGGCTTTCCAGGCGGGTCGACCATTGCGTCAGCCGACCGAGCGGCCGGACCACCCACCACACCAGCAGGGCGATGATGATCAGCGCGGGAATGAACACCGCCAGACCGATCATGCTGATCATCGCCAACTCGTGTTCCAGGTAGGCATCGGACAACGGCGTCTCAACCACGCCACCTGCTTCATGGTCGTGGTCGGTGTCGTACATATACAGCGTTTTACCGTCGTACAACGGGTGGATCAGGATGGCCGTGCCGTCATCCTCGTCGTCGGATTCCATGTCGCCGAAGAACTGCACGGCGCCGAAGACCAATGTCGGCGTGGTGTCGAGCAGGTCGCGGACGTTTTTCGGCAAGGCTTCCTTGCCGATCGCACTCTTGACGAAGTAGTTATCGGGCGGCGGGGTCGTCGGGTCCTGCCGGTAATGCCGGGCGAAGTATTGCGCCTCCTCTTCCATCATCGCGCTGGCGGTAAACAGGAACCCGCGCATGGTGTACACCGGCAGCAGCTGGTTATAGATGATCAGCACCACGGCAATGATCAACAGCAGACTGCCACTGATCACCCACTTCAGACTCAAGCCTTTGCGCATGTCGCCCCCAACTGAACGCCGATACCGGGCAATGTCTGGATCAACGCCACGTCGAAATCTTTGTCGACCGCCTTGCGCAGACGGTGCATGTGCACCTTGAGCGTGTTGCTGTCCGGCAATTCGTCACCCCAGATCGCCGCTTCAAGACGCTCGCGATTGACAGTGGCGGGGCTGGCGCGCATCAGACATTCGAGCAACGTCCAGCCGGTCGGTGACAGGTGCAGCTCCTGACCGTTGCGACTGACCTTGCGCGTTGAAAGATCCATGATCAGGTCCGCGACTTGCAGCCGGCTGGCCTGGCCACTGCGGCGCAGGCTCAGGGCACGAATCCGCGCAACCAGTTCCGGCAGCTCGAAAGGCTTGACCAGATAATCGTCGGCCCCGACCGAGAAACTGGCGAGTTTGTCGGCCAGGGCATCCAGCGAGGTGAGCATCAGGATCGGTGTCTGATTGCCCTGTTCGCGCAGCTTTTTACACACCTGCTGGCCGTCCAGACGCGGCAGCATGATATCGAGCAAGATCACGTCATAGTGCTGGGCAAGCGCCAGGTTCAAACCCCTTTGCCCGTCACTGGCGTGGTCGCAGACGATCCCGGTGATTTCCAGGTACTCGATGACAGTGTTCGCTAGGTCGATGTTGTCTTCGACCAACAACAGATGAATATGCACGCACAGACCTACGGTTTTTCACTAGTGGGGCAGAGGATAGCGGAGTTGCGATTCTTCGCGACAATGTTCACCTGACGTTAACCCGCGGCTCCTTATCGTGACGGCGTGTTTCAACAACAGGACCTCGACATGCAACCCGCAGGCTCGGAAAAGGAAAGCGACCACTACACCGCACAGTTTATTTTTTGCTTGCTGCTGGTGCTGGGCATCGCCATTGGCATGGCCATCTACATCTCCCAACTGAATACCTGGATCGACAAGAGAAGAGCCTATTCAACCCCCCACTCGTTTGAGTGCGGCAGAGGGCAGGGCGTCTTCATCATCGACCCCAGCGGCAAACGCCGTGATTGCTACTTTGTTGAAGAGACCGAGGACGCTGAAGATCAATAGCGGCAAATGCCGGTGGCATCAGCCCGCGAAATTCAATCGCAAGAAACGTAGTTCTTGCGTTTGAATCCGCAATTACTCTGAATACGTCCTCTGACACAGATGAACGATCGCCTTCAACGTCCAGCGACGTCTGAAGCCCTCGTCGGATCAAGGAGTCAACCATGTCGTACGTGTTCAAACTGATGAAATCCCCCGTCGGCACCCTCACCCTGGTCGCCAAAGGCAGCAAGCTCTGCGCGATCCTGTGGGAAAACGAAAAGCTCAATCGGGTTCGTCTCGGCCCGTTGCACGAAGATATCCACAGCCCCGCGTTGCTGGAGACTGAGCGTCAACTTAATCAGTACTTTGCGGGTGAGCGTGATTGCTTTGAGCTGGAGCTTGATTTTGCCGGGACGGAGTTTCAGCAAAAGGTTTGGCACGCGCTGCTGACGATACCGTTTGGGGAGACGCGGAGTTATAGCCAGATTGCCCAGCAGATTGGTAACCCGAAAGCGGTTCGGGCGGTGGGGGCGGCGAATGGGAAGAATCCGCTTTCGATTGTTGCGCCGTGCCATCGGGTGATTGGGGCTTCGGGGAGTTTGACCGGGTTTGCGGGTGGGTTGGGGGCGAAGCAGTTTTTGTTGGGGTTGGAGGGGAGGGGGACGTTGGGGCTTTGAGGGTACAAAATCGCCGAGAAACGATTAGATGGCGGCTCGGTACAAGTTGATCGAAGGGGGACTGCGAGGCGCATCGGATTGCTTACGACTCAAAGTGGAAGGTGATGAGCTACCAGCTTAATCTTTCAACACATAGCTCTACTTTCGATGACAGAGATGGGATGATGGCGTTATGCTCCATCTAGGGTGGAGATCTCACCTACAATAATGTGAAATCAGCTTAATCAGGGATAGTATGAGTACAGTTAATAGCTCGCTTGGTATACCAATGACTCAGGGGCAATATGCTCAGCAGTGGACTATGGATGCTGAGCATATTTCAAGTTGCGGGCACTACAATTGGATGCGAGATCAAATAGGGGAACAGTCGCTCGTAGTAGAAATTGGATGCGGCTCGGGAATGAGTACGCTGGCTTTGGCAAAAAAGTCAAAAGTTTTATGTGTAGAGTCAAATGAAAATCTAGTTGATATATGTAAGGCATATCTTGTTTCAAATGGAGTGAGCGTAGAGGTCGTTGAGGTTGGTCGGCTGTCGGAAGCGAAAAGCCAGGTTGTCATAATCAAGCACGATTTATTTGATACTTCAATTGATACTGAAATAGCTGGTCTGAGTCCTACAGCCATAGTGTGCTGGTTGATTGGTGCCGCACCAGAAACGATCGCGAAAAAACTGGGGAAAGAGCTTGTTAATTTTACTGGCGCCGAAATGCCAGAGTATCGCGCTGACGTCCACAAGAGAACTTACGAGTTAGGCCGGAAGACTCTTAGTTCTGGAGGGCTTGTGCAAATTGTAGATCGTATCGGCATTGAATCATGGAACGAAAAAACTGAATTAAGACTATCTCTATCAGAACTCCACTCTGAGCTCGCGGGAGATGAGTACTTTCATACGGCGAGTGGAGTGTTTCTTAGGAAAGCTCCGCAAGGTTTCAGCCGTTCTCAGATTCAAATGCTTAGCCAGGGGCAGTCTTCTGAAGTGATCCCTGCTATAGCTTCTATAAAGTCCTCACTTAAGTAATGAGTAGAATGGGGCAAAGTAATCGACGTTAAGATGTTTGTCCCTTTTTTAATGATAATCATCCGTAAGGTTGTACGGTTTAGGAGTGGTAATGTTTTTGGGGGAAGGTAAAAGAGCTTTGCTTGAGTTTTTAAGAAATTTGACGCCTCAAATTTTATTTCTGACACTTGCAATAATTTTTAGCACTAAGCTCGATTTGGAGACTTTCGATTTTAGTTTTGAAGGTGTTAAAAGGTCATTCGCTTTTGTTATGTGCTTACTTGTTTTTATTGGCGCTTGGGTAGCGAATATGAGTAGCTTTATCGAGTCAGTACTTAAGTCTCCCGAAGAGCTTGAGAAAATAGCAGCAGAAATCAGATGTCAAAAAATTGCGTTTTGGAAGCGTACTTGGATGCTGTTTTGTGCAAATTGTAGATGTAACAAGCTTGTTTTTTTTGAGGTCGCCTTGGTGGTTGTGATTACACATATTGCGCTTGGTGCTGTTTTCTTTTCAGCCGTACAAAGTGCGGTTGTTAGTCCACTTGTTTACAAATAATCGACTGGAAAGGGAGGGGGGGTTGTTGTTGGCGTGATTTGGCGAATAAATAAATCTGTCCATTTTTTTGGAACTGGTAGGGGGACGTTACCGCTCGCGACAATGCGTTCTATTGGGGCTTGGACACATCCAGAACGAACACATCAATTAGCCCTGATAGTTCTGGTGGTAGCGTTCTTTCGATACTGTTTTTAAGGTCCTGAGCGGTTCCGATACCGTGTTTTATAAGCCCTGCAACCTTTTCATCTACGCCAAACCAGATTGCCAGGAAAATACCCTGTTGCTCTGCGTCCGGGTGGATGGAGTAGCGTTCATGCAACTGAGAGGAAGCAGCGGTGTATAGCTCCCTATGCCACTGTCCTTTTACCTCTGTAACAAGCAGCCGTCTTCTACCGCCAATCATCTTGGTCGCTGTGAAATCACTCCGGTTTTCATTTTTTAGTTGATGCTCCGGCGTCACTGAGATGCCTTGCGGCTCAAGTCTAAGGTTGAGGCGCTCAGCAATAATCTCAGTAGACCGAACTTCGTCCAACCGTTCACCTTTCTCATAAAAGCGATTTGCGGAGTTGAACTCTCCACCATCTATAGCGTTCTGAAAGTCCTGGAGTTCTTGGATCACGAGTTGACGCAGACCTTCCACAGTTACTACGGCATCGCGGTCCAGTCGATTTACGATTTCCTGTGGCGTCGGTGGTTCGAAATCTCTCAGCGCTATCTTCCTGACTTGGTTGGCATGCATGCTCTTTAAGTCCTTGTGAAGGTCTGCGAAGCGCAGGTCGGCAAGAAGCCGGTCGAGGACAAAAATTGCATCATCGGGATCAGCCGAGTTAATTGACCAGATCACTTCACTCAAAAAGCGGTATGCATTCTCTTCTTTGGGGCTACTCGTTCCCCAGTGACTCGGCAGGTCTACCTTAGGCCATTTGTCGAAGAAAGCGTCTAGAATGGCTTCCACTTTGCTTAATGTGAGCTTGGGCCAATAGGGATGATCAATATAACTCATTCGCCCAGACCGCTCGTGAAATAAAAGAACCGTATCTTTGTCGGCTTTGAGCCAGTTCCAGTATGTTTCTGGTGTGTTTTCCAGAAAATACCATGCGCGTACGAACCAAAATACACGTTTCTGTTCAATGTCTTCTATGCCGGTCGGATTGGGCCAATTGGACATGAACTCTGCACAACGTTCTGCAATGATTTTTTTCAATTCATCACGATTGCCATACTGAGCAGCTATCTCAAAAAGTGCATTCAGTGGCCCAAGAGCCAACCCCTGAAAATTTCTAAGCCATTCAATTGATAGCACGGAACGCGAATGGCTGAAGACTTTGTCGCCGCGCAGCAGCCAAATTTCAGGATGAATACATCCCGACTGTGCCAGTTGTGGCTCAACGTATTGCCGGAGAAAATTCTCGGCACTCGCAGTATCAGGGAAAATTAGGCGATCAGTTTCGGCCTTCAGTGCATCACGTTCTTCGTTGGAGACCGTACTGTATTTTGTGTCAATGTTGGTTCTCAGCGCCTTCAGAAGTCGAAGATCAACACCGTCTAAGTTCCCATTAACACGCATAATCTCCAAGCAAGCCGCATAAAGGATCATTACAGAGTGCAAACACTCTGAAGCGCACTGTAGTTCAGCTAGCCTAAGCAGGTCGGGGATTTTCGGAGCAATGAAGTCGAGACAGTTTCTGAGCGCGTTACGAACTAGCGTCTCATCTCCAAGTTCTTGCTCAACTTCGTCTTGACTCATAAGCACCAACTCGGCAAAGCGGACGAGACAACCCCAGTGGCGTCCACCTTCGACTAGTTCCCGGTTATCTTGGATATACTTGATGTTCAATGCGCGGTTGTCGTCTTGTTGCCTGCGACAGCGCTTCATTCTTCGGGTATGCCTAAACCTCGGGATTCGATGTTCTCGTTCAGATTGCAACACAGCCCTGTTGTAATTAACCCACTCTCGCATGAATGAAGGTTTTTTCGATGCTTGCTCGCGCATGTGCCGCCGCAAACTGTCTGGGCCTCTTTCTGCTATATTTCGATGGTGTTGATGTCCAGTCATGAAACTTGCCCACAAATTCGGGTTGTCGGTCTCAAACGCTAGATCGACTACGAATTTACGATCATCAGAGTAAAAATGAAGACCAGAATGGGAGTGGAAATCGAACTTATGTATCCTGGTTTCGAAAATCTGATCACGGTCAGTTAGTTTTCCGAACACATGGGCGATAATGCCTTGACGCAAGTCATCATCCTCTCGAATCACTTTAACCGCTGTGCTTTGGCTTGCAGATTTTTGCTCATGAAAATTCAGATTTTCGACCCATTGCCAAACGCGTTTTGGATCAAATGGAGGTGCTGCCAAATCGAAATAACGGTCAAGCATTGAACCTATTATCTTGCTCATGCCGCTTCGACAATCGCACTCATAAGTCCTCTTGCCGCATTTGCAAAAAAGACCTTTGCTTAGCTCATCCAAAAGACATTCAATGACCGTTAAGTTTAATCCATTGATGAAACTCTTTACAAAGTAGCGCGCACCTATCGTTCGCTCTCGGTGCTCTAGGAGACCTAAAAATAAGTTTGCACAGGCTCGAAAAAAATCAGCAAGATAAGCCTGCTCAAGTTTCTCCGGTCCTAAAGCTTCGATAATTTTGGCTGAAACTTTTAATGAGGCTTGACTTGCTTCAGCAATGAGGGCTGTCAAGTCGGCGCGATGATCATGATCCACTATTTCGAGTAAACATGCACTCGCCACTAGGCGAGTGTTTTCGCTTTCGTCCGACGTTAGAACGAGTTGGCGTAACTCATCTTTTAATTTCTCAATCGCTGGCGACCCCGCCAAAAGCTCAAGAATTAGATCGCGTAAGTGACCATCACTTCCGCTCACAAGAAGAGGTTTGATCTCATCCATAACATCTTGGGTGAAGAAACCTGCAGCACTGAATCTTCGCCAGAAATCTCCCCGTCTAAAATAGGGATCTTTGGTTTCAACTGCTTTCAGCCGCTTTACAAGCAGGCGTTTTGACGAATTTTCAAGCTGGGAAGGGTCGCCGTTCGCAAGTACTGCATAAGGGTCAAGTTCGATTGCGGACTCCTGAATAGACTTGTTACCTAGCGATGCCATCCAGCCCAGAAGCCCCCTGAGTTCATCTCGAACTATGGAGTTAGGTGCAATAATAGGGAGGCACTTAGGAAGTGTCAGAGCGTCCGCCGGGTCTGCTATCCGCTTGGTAAGATAGTCTGCCGCACAGTATTCAGCGACGATCTTGTGAACGGGACGATGTTGATCTGCACTATCGCCAGGTTTAAAAAGTCGAGTTGCTAGGATGCCTTCAGCCGATGTGTTGCCGCGAAATAATGATGCAAGCAAAGGATACATTCGGTCTTCAGTGGCTTCGCTCATGCCAATTCCTTCAGCACCAGACAACAAAAGCTTGGCGAAAACTTCCGATGATAAGTCAACTTTTTGAGTGGTCGAAAGTGTCGAATTGGTTCTCGCTATATTGATGTTAGCTTCCTTCGCCAAATGTTCGACTGCTTGTGAGAAAATAGACCGTTTGTCAGTGAAATATCTTTCGCTTTCGATATAGGCAGCAGCAAACAGTTTCAAAAACTGAGGGTTTGGGAGTAACGCGTCTAAATCAAATCGAGAAACTTCGGCTTGGAACGCTGAGAAATCTTCACCTTGCACATGATGTTCAAAAATCGTCCGCTGTTCCGCCTCATCAAACTCGCATAGTCTAACTACTAGTGGTGGGTGCCCAAGAAAGTCTTTGAATGCGTTTGTAGCAGCACTGTCCCACTCACTGGACCGACTTGAAATAATGAAGTGTGTCGGCTTTGCCTTTCTAGCGTTAGCGAGAAGCCTGTGAATCCCTGTCTGATCGACCTTGGCCAACTCATCAAATGCATCAATCACGAGTGGGCAATTCTCTACATCGGCTCCCATGTGTGTAAACACGTTTGCGGTAATGGTAGAAATGCCCAATTGGTGGGCAAAGCTCCCCATAAGCTCGGTTTTCCCACCGCCGGGCTCGGCCAATACCACAACATAATTTGAAGCGACTAGCAGCGTTTCTTCACTGTATGTCCTGTCATTACACGAGAGTCTGCGCGGAAGATAGAAATTCGAACTCATGGAGGGAAACTCAAAATATAGTGTATTGAACCGCACTAGATTTTCCGGCGGCCATTTTATTTGAGTCGGACAGCTTCAACTGGCTCGTGCTGCTGTCGATAGTACGCCATTTCCTCTGCAGTTTGGGGCACCTCTCAAATCAGTTCTAACGCACGGCGTTCATTAAACAAACCAATCCATTCCAAGGTGGCGATAGTCAATCGCACTCAGTTCTTCCTATTGCCCCGCGATGATGGATCACTTTGGTCTTGAGCATGCCGGTGGTCTGAGCCGAGACGTCGATAACCGCATCTGCCAAGCGCTGGGTGTTGAGGATACGACAGATATTGGCCGTTTCCTGCCTGTTGCGAGCTGGCTAGAAACGGTCCGAATCAGTCAGTCTAGATAAACTGGATTTGAAAGTTTATGGGGATATCCATTAACTGGTTCTGTCCTAGGAAATGACTACAAACATCTCAATCCCGGCAGAATTTTCCGACAGCTTTTCAAGGTTGCCGGGTGGGAAGGTCTGTGGATAACCTCCGGGTGTCGCTGCCAATTCAGCGGCCGGGTTTAGCGACCCGAACAGGTATAGGTGCTACAGCACCCCAAATCTTTGTTGCAGGTGTTTTTTTATGCCCGCAATATCGCGTCTTGGCGGCTGTGCGTGGGAGACCTTCGGGTCTGCCGGGCTCCTATATCCCCGGTTCGCTAACCTGCGTACGGTCGCCACCTTTACTTGTTTAGCGACGAGTGATGGTGGTTCCAACTCAGGTATAGGAGATTCACCATGCACAAGGTCACTCCAAATCCACCAGAAACCCCAGGCACTTCCCCTTACGCCTCCACCGATTCCAAAAAACTCCACGACGCCGCCGAGCGGGCGCTGGATCATTACCTCAAGCCGCCGTTTGTTGAGGCGCCGCTGTCCGATAAGCGTCCTTCCAATATTTTTACGGTGATTCCTGATCTGGATAACGAGACGCTGTTGGCGCATGCCTCGGAAACGTTGGCGTCGTTGAATGTGCTGGCCAGTGATTTGGCGTTTGAGCTGGAGGGCACGCGTCGGCATGTGGCGTTGGCGATTCAGCAGATGATTTCGTTGGGGGAATTGTTGGTGAATCGGGCGTTGGATAATTTTGATCAGCCGGAGAGCGGTAGCACTGGGTTCTGAAGACAGAGTGCTTCTGTGGCGAGGGAGCTTGCTCCCGCTCGAGCGCGTAGCGGTCGCAAATCCAGCAAGCGTGGTGTGTCTGGTGCAACTCGATTGCAGGTTTTGGGGCTGCTCCGCAGCCCAGCGGGAGCAAGCTCCCTCGCCACGGGTTGAGTGTTCAGTGAAATCAAGCGGCGCGTTCTTTCAGGTATTCCGTGTCTGCAGGGTTTGCGAGGACTTCGTCCGAACGCGGCCCGCCTCGAACGCAGCCTCGCGGGCTCGGCAGCTGCTACAGGGGAACGTGTCGATCCTGAAATCCCTTGTCATCGGAATCGAGCGGCATTCCCCATTCGGGTTGTCGGGTTTGTAACAGGACAGCAATCGGCGGGACAGTTGGGCTGTGCCAGAATAGGTGATCCATTTTTTCAGGAACGCCCATGGACGCTGCCAAACCCGCTCTGATTCGCGAAACCTTTCCCGTCGGCCCTTTGCAGTGCAATTGCACGATCATCGGCGATCCGATCACCAAGAAGGCCATCGTTGTCGATCCGGGTGGCAATCATGAGTTGATTCTGGCGCGGCTGGAGGCGTTGGGGTTGAAGGTGGTGAGCATCATTCATACGCACGCGCACCTGGATCACTTTCTGGCCTCGGGTCAGTTGAAGGAGAAAACCGGCGCAACGTTGCACCTGCATAAAGAGGATCAGTTCCTTTGGGACAATCTGGAGATGCAGTGCCAGATGTTCGGTGTGCCGTACACGCCGGTGCCGTCGCCGGATCGTTGGTTGGCCGATGATGAAGAGCTGGCTTGCGGTTGTGGCGTGGCGTTGCACACGCCGGGGCATACGCCGGGTTCCATGAGCTTTTGGTTTTCCGAGGCTAAGCTGCTGATTGCCGGCGACACGCTGTTTCGTCGCGGGGTAGGGCGTACGGACTTGTGGGGCGGTGATCAGGCGACCATCGTGCGTTCGATCAAGCAGCGTTTGTACACCCTTGATGAAGAGGAGACAGTCATAACCGGACACGGTCCCGATACTCGTCTGGGTGATGAAATGCGTGAAAATCCTTTTGTGCGGGCCTGATTTTCCGGGCTGTGGAACGACCTGATGGAATTTTTGCTGCAGGCCGTGTTCCAACGCCGGCACGGGTCTATTGCCAACGTCCGTTGCACCACAGAATGTAAAAGTAGGAGCTCTCCATGTTCACCTCGAGTCGTTTGATTATTGTCGCTACTGCCGTGGCCATGCTGGCTGGCTGTGCGAACCAGAACCCGTATGACAACCAGGGTCAGGCCGACAGCGGCTCCACGGGCATGAGCAAAACCGCCAAATACGGTGGCCTGGGTGCGCTGGCCGGTGCGTTGGCCGGTGCTGCCATCGACCACAACAACCGTGGCAAGGGCGCGCTGATTGGCGCCGCTGTTGTCGGTGCTTCCGCTGCCGGTTATGGCTACTACGCTGACCAGCAGGAAAAGAAACTGCGCGCCAGCATGGCCAACACCGGGGTTGAAGTGCAGCGTCAGGGCGATCAGATCAAGCTGATCATGCCGGGCAACATCACGTTTGGTACCGACTCGGCGAACATTGCTCCAAGCTTCTACCAGCCGCTGAACAACCTGGCCGGTTCGCTTAAAGAGTTCAATCAGAACCAGATTGAAATCGTCGGCTACACTGACAGCACCGGCAGCCGTCAGCACAACATGGACCTGTCCCAGCGTCGTGCTCAAAGCGTGGCAACTTACCTGACGTCGCAAGGCGTGAGCGGTGCCAACCTGTCGGCGCGTGGTGCCGGTCCGGATAACCCGATTGCCAGCAATGGCGATGTGAATGGTCGGGCGCAGAACCGTCGTGTAGAGGTTAACCTCAAGGCGATTCCGGGTCAGCAGTATGGCCAACCTGCCCAGCAGCAAGGTCAGCAGTACCAGTAACAAAAAACCTGACTGAACCCCAGGTGTAGAAAGCCCGCCCGATTCTCAGCAGATCGGGTGGGCTTTTTTTTGTCTGTTAGGGCCTCATCGCGAGCAGGCTCGCTCCCACACTGGGCCGCGTAGGGCACAGATTTTGTGTCCACTGAAGATCAAATGTGGGAGCGAGCCTGCTCGCGATGAGGCCCGCACAGGCGCTCAAACTCCCAGCAACAAAAAAGCCCTCGGACATCACCTGTCCGAGGGCTTTTTCATGTCGCGTGAAACCGGGTTATTTCTTCAAGCCGTAATGCTCGTCGAGCATGCCTGGGGAGTTTGGCATTTTCGGCGCGTAATCGCGTGGCGGCTCCTGATTGCGTGGCGGCGTCAGGCGTTCCCGTGGCGCTTGCACGGCGGCCTCGGAGTGCAGGGCGGCCAGCAGGCGTTGGCGAGTCTGTTCGTCCAGGGCCAGGCGGTTGGCACCCTCGGCGAGGTGGTCTTGCACTTCCTGATAGCTCTGAGTGAGCTTCTTGACCAGCGTTGCGGTGCTGTTGAAGTGGGTGATCACTTCATTCTGATAGTTGTCAAAACGTTCCTGAATGTCATCCAGCTGACGTTGCGTGCTGCTAGGCGCGGCATTCGGCAGAAGGCGGGCAACCAGGAAACCAATGGCGACACCGGCAACCAGGGCAAGAGTCGGCAACAACCAAACTAAGAGCGAGTGTTCCACGAGTCCTTCCTCTATAAACGGCTTTGCTTTACGTTAACGGCTCGGACCTGCGCTGTATACCGCGACGAGATCGCAATCATGCCAGGCACAGACTTTTAGCTAGACGAGTCGACCCTTCGAGAGGTCACGGAGTTCCTTCCTTGCTTATGCGTGAAACCCCTGTATTGATTGATGGCCCGGTGGGCCAACTGGAAGCCTTGTACCTGGACTCCCCCGAGCCACGTGGCCTGGCGCTGATCTGTCACCCAAACCCGGTGCAGGGCGGCACCATGCTCAATAAAGTCGTTTCGACCTTGCAGCGCACCGCTCGCGATGCCGGTTTGATCACATTACGATTTAATTACCGTGGCGTCGGCGCGAGCGCCGGCATGCATGACATGGGCACCGGCGAAGTCGATGACGCTCAAGCCGTGGCTGAATGGTTTCGCGCCAAACACCCTGATTTGCCAATGACCCTGTTCGGTTTCTCGTTCGGCGGCTTCGTTGCGGCCAGCCTCGGCGGACGCCTGGAAGCCAGGGGCGAGCAGCTCAAGCACGTGTTCATGGTTGCGCCGGCGGTGATGCGTCTGGGCGATCAGGATCAGCTGCCGCAGCACGGCGAACTGACGCTGATCCAGCCAGAATCCGACGAAGTCATCGATCCGCAACTGGTTTACGATTGGTCTGACGCCCTCGATCGCCCCCATGAGCTGCTGAAAGTGGCAGAATGCGGACACTTTTTTCACGGCAAGCTGACCGATCTCAAGGATCTGATCCTGCCGCGCCTTTCGAATTGATTGCAGTCTGATAAGCGATTACCCATGACTACTCGTACGCGCATCCTCACCGGCATCACCACCACCGGCACCCCGCACCTGGGCAACTACGCCGGCGCGATCCGGCCGGCGATCCTCGCCAGCCGCGACAGCAATGCCGATTCGTTCTACTTCCTGGCCGACTACCACGCCCTGATCAAGTGCGATGACCCGCTGCGCATCCAGCGCTCGCGTCTGGAAATCGCCGCGACCTGGCTGGCCGGTGGTCTGGATGTGGATCGGGTAACGTTTTATCGCCAGTCCGACATCCCGGAAATCCCTGAGCTGACCTGGCTGCTGACTTGCGTTGCCGCCAAGGGCCTGCTCAACCGTGCGCACGCCTACAAGGCCTCGGTGGACAAGAACGTCGAAGCCGGTGAAGACCCGGACGCCGGCATCACCATGGGCTTGTACAGCTACCCGGTGCTGATGGCGGCGGACATCCTGATGTTCAACGCGCACAAGGTTCCGGTCGGTCGCGATCAGATCCAGCACGTGGAAATGGCCCGCGACATCGGCCAGCGCTTCAACCACCTGTTTGGCCAGGGCAAGGAGTTCTTCACCATGCCCGAGGCGCTGATCGAAGAAAGCGTCGCCACGCTACCGGGCCTCGATGGCCGGAAGATGTCGAAAAGCTACGACAACACCATTCCGTTGTTCTCCAGCGCCAAAGAGATGAAGGACGCGATTTCGCGGATCGTCACCGACTCCCGTGCACCGGGCGAAGCCAAGGATCCGGACAATTCGCACCTGTTCACCCTGTTCCAGGCTTTCGCCACTGCGGCGCAGGCCGACGAGTTCCGCAGCGAACTGTTGCAGGGCCTGGGTTGGGGCGAGGCGAAGAATCGTCTGTTCCAACTGCTCGATAACGAACTGGGCGAGTCCCGCGAGCGTTACTACCAACTGATCGAACGCCCGGCAGACCTCGAAGACATTCTGCAGCACGGTGCCGCCAAGGCTCGCGCCGTGGCCACGCCGTTCCTCAACGAGCTGCGTGAAGCGGTCGGCCTGCGGTCTTTCGTCAAGCAGACGCAAGTGGCGGCCACCACCAAGAAGAAAGCCGCGAAAGCCGCGCGTTTCGTCAGCTTCCGTGAAGACGACGGCAGCTTCCGTTTCCGCCTGCTGGCCGCTGATGGCGAGCAACTGCTGTTGTCGCGCAACTTCGCTGACGGCAAAACCGCCGGCCAGGTGACCAAGCAACTGCAATCCGGCCAGGCGCTGGATGTTCGCAGCGAAGACCTGAGCTTCAGCGTCTGGCTCGAAGGCGAGTGCGTCGCCGACAGCCCGGCCTTCGCTGACAGCACCGCGCGGGATGTCGCCATTGACACCTTGCGGGTTGCGCTGACGCCTGTTCAGGAATAATCAACGGTTCGGCCCGACCAAGGGCTGATTGCCATTCTCAAGGGTCGTCGCTACAGTGTCGGCCCGTTTTTGTTGCCTTGCTAACGAATTATGACGCCCCTAGAACGATATCAAGCTGATCTGAAACGCCCGGAATTCTTCCATGACGCCGCGCAGGAAACTGCCGTGCGCCATTTGCAGCGCCTGTACGACGATCTGGTCGCGGCCTCGCAGAACAAACCGGGCCTGCTCGGCAAGCTGTTTGGCAAGAAAGACCAGGCGCCGGTCAAGGGCCTGTACTTCTGGGGCGGCGTAGGTCGCGGTAAGACTTACCTGGTCGACACCTTCTTTGAAGCGCTGCCGTTCAAGGAAAAGGTCCGCACTCACTTCCACCGCTTCATGAAGCGCGTGCACGAAGAGATGAAGACCCTCGGCGGCGAGAAAAACCCGCTGACCATCATCGCCAAGCGTTTCTCCGACGAAGCGCGGGTGATCTGTTTCGATGAGTTCTTCGTGTCCGACATCACCGACGCGATGATCCTCGGCACCTTGATGGAAGAGCTGTTCAAGAACGGCGTGACGCTGGTTGCGACCTCGAACATCGTGCCGGACGGTCTGTACAAGGACGGCCTGCAACGTGCGCGTTTCCTGCCAGCCATCGCGCTGATCAAGCAGAACACCGACATCGTCAACGTCGACAGCGGCGTCGACTATCGTCTGCGTCACCTTGAGCAGGCCGAACTGTTTCACTCCCCGCTCGACGAAGCGTCCCACGAGAGCCTGCGCAAAAGCTTCCGCGCACTCACGCCGGAATGCACTCAGGCCATCGAAAACGATGTGCTGATCATCGAGAACCGTGAGATCCGTGCCGTGCGTACGTGCGACGACGTGGCCTGGTTTGACTTTCGCGAACTGTGCGACGGCCCGCGTAGCCAGAACGACTACATCGAACTCGGCAAGATCTTCCACGCCGTGTTGCTCAGCGGCGTAGAGCAGATGAGTGTCACCACCGACGACATCGCCCGACGTTTTATCAACATGGTCGACGAGTTCTACGACCGTAACGTCAAGCTGATCATTTCCGCTGAAGTCGAGTTGAAAGACCTCTACACCGGCGGTCGCCTGAACTTCGAGTTCCAGCGCACCCTCAGCCGTCTGCTGGAAATGCAGTCCCATGAGTTCCTGGCGCGGGCGCACAAGCCGTAGGACATTTCGGAAAATAAAAAAGGCCTGCAATGCAGGCCTTTTTTATACGCTGAAGATCCCGGTGTGGGAGCGAGCCTGCTCGCGATGACTGAGTGCCAGTCGACATCGATGTTGGATGTCAGACCGCAATCGCGAGCAGGCTCGCTCCCACAGGGGGGCTGTGTTGGCCCTTGGTTTACGCGGCCTGCTGGAACTGCTGCCGATACTGGTTCGGCGACAGCTCGGTGTGCTGGCGGAATAGCCGGGCGAAGAAGCTCGCGTCGTCGTAGCCGACTTCGTAGCTGATGGTCTTGATGCTTTTACGGCTGGCGGACAACAAGCCCTTGGCGGTTTCGATGCGCAGGCGTTGCAGGTAGTGCAGCGGTTTGTCGCCAGTGGCGGTCTGGAAGCGCCGCATGAAGTTGCGGATGCTCATGCCGTGCTCGCGGGCGACGTCTTCGAAGCGGAACTTGTCGGCAAAATGCTCTTCGAGCCAATGCTGGATTTGCAGGATGATCACATCCTGATGCAGCTTCTGCCCGCCGAAACCGATACGCCCGGGTGAATAACTGCGCTGCACTTCATACAGAATGTCGCGGGCCACGGCCTGGGCCACGTTGGCCCCGCAGAAGCGCTCGATCAGGTAAATGTAGAGGTCGCAGGCCGAGGTGGTGCCGCCGGCGCAGTACAGGTTGTCGGCGTCGGTCAGGTGCTTGTCCTGATTGAGCTGAACGTTGGGGAAGCGCTCTTCGAAGGCGTTGAAGAAGCGCCAGTAGGTGGTCGCTTCCTTGCCATCGAGCAGGCCGGCCTCGGCGAGCCAGAACACCCCGGTGGCTTCGCCGCAGAGTACCGCGCCGCGTGCGTGTTGCTCGCGCAGCCACGGCAGCACCTGTGGATAACGTTTGCAGAGGGTGTCGAAATCGTCCCAGAACGCCGGGAGGATGATGATGTCGGCGTTTTCCAGGCCGCCATCCACCGGCATGATCACATCGCTGAAGCTGTTGACCGGTTTGCCGTCGGGGCTGACCAGGCGGGTTTCGAACACCGGGGTCAGGCCGTGGCCCAGTTGTTTGCCGTAACGCAGGCTGGCCAGATGGAAGAAATCCTTGGCTTGCATGAGGGTGGATGCAAAAACCCGGTCGATAGCCAGAATGCTGACGCGCCGCAGGGGCGTGGAGAGTTGGATAGACATATTCAATTTATTCTTATAGGGGAAAGTGGTCACCAAGCGGCTGGATCGTCTTATTTTTTGTCTGATGTGTCCAGTGTCCTGTTATCAACGGGAGGCTTAGGCTCAGGGTTCATTTGCGATCAACAATAACCACAGGTGCCCCGATGATCCCCAGAACCTTGTTCAGTTCCGAGCACGAACTGTTTCGCGACAGCGTACGAACCTTCCTCGAAAAAGAAGCCGTGCCGTTTCATGCGCAGTGGGAAAAACAGGGGCATATCGACCGCGCGCTGTGGAACAAGGCGGGGGAGGCGGGGATGCTCTGTTCTCATCTGCCGGAAGCGTACGGTGGGTTCGATGCGGACTTCCTCTACAGCGCGGTGGTGATCGAAGAGGTGGGGCGACTGGGGTTGACCGGTATCGGCTTCTCCCTGCATTCGGACATCGTGGCGCCGTACATCCTGCATTACGGCAGCGAAGCGCTGAAGCACAAATACCTGCCGAAACTGGTCTCCGGCGAAATGGTTACCGCGATTGCCATGACCGAGCCAGGCGCCGGCTCCGACCTGCAAGGGGTGAAAACCACAGCGGTGCTGGAGGGCGACGAGTATGTGATCAACGGTTCGAAAACCTTCATCACCAACGGCTTTCTCGCGGACCTGGTGATTGTCGTGGCCAAGACTGATCCCAAGGCCGGGGCCAAGGGCACCAGTCTGTTTCTGGTGGAAGCGAACACCCCGGGCTTCGAAAAGGGCAAGCGCCTGGAGAAGGTCGGGATGAAAGCGCAGGACACCTCGGAGCTGTTCTTCCAGGACGTCCGTGTGCCCAAGGAAAATCTCTTGGGCCAGGCTGGGATGGGCTTCGCCTATCTGATGCAGGAATTGCCGCAGGAACGTCTGACGGTTGCCATCGGCGGTCTGGCTTCAGCCGAGGCAGCGTTGAAGTGGACCCTGGATTACACCCGCGAGCGCAAGGCGTTCGGCAAGGCGATTGCAGATTTCCAGAACACCCGCTTCAAACTGGCAGAGATGGCCACGGAGATTCAGATTGGCCGGGTCTTCGTCGACCGCTGCCTGGAGCTGCACCTGCAAGGCAAGCTCGATGTGCCAACGGCGGCGATGGCCAAATACTGGGGCACCGACCTGCAATGCAAGGTGCTCGACGAGTGCGTGCAGCTGCATGGCGGTTACGGTTTCATGTGGGAATACCCGATCGCCCGGGCCTGGGCGGATGCGCGGGTGCAGCGGATTTATGCCGGGACCAATGAAATCATGAAAGAGATCATCGCGCGGTCGCTTTGACCGGAGGTGACTGGGCGGACGCCATCGCGAGCAGGCTCGCTCCCACAGGTACAGCGTAATCCCTGTGGGAGCGAGCCTGCTTGCGATGGGGTTTATGAGTCGATCAAGGCGCCGGGTTCGGGTGATCCTTGTGAATCGCCTCGATCCCCGCCAGCACTTCATCCGACAGTTTCAGGTCGAAACTGGCAATGTTGCTGTCCAGCTGTTCCAGCGTGGTCGCGCCAATGATGTTGCTGGTGACGAACGATTGCCGGGTCACGAACGCCAGGGCCATTTGTGCCGGGTCCAGGCCGTGTTCACGGGCCAGCGCCACGTAACGGCTGCACGCGACTTCCGACTGCGGGTTGAAGTAGCGGCTGAAGCGGCTGTAAAGACTCAGGCGAGCGTTTGCCGGGCGCGCCCCACCTTCGTACTTGCCGGACAGAAAACCAAACGCCAGCGGCGAATAGGCGAGCAGTCCGCATTGTTCGCGGATGGCGATTTCCGACAGACCGATTTCAAAGCTGCGATTGAGCAGGTTGTAGGGGTTCTGGATCGACACCGCACGCGACCAGCCGCGGGCTTCGGCCAGCGCGAGGAACTTCATGGTGCCCCACGGCGTTTCGTTGGACAGGCCAATGTGGCGGATCTTGCCGGCTTTGACCTGTTCGTCGAGTGCCTCGAGAGTGTCTTCCAGCGGGGTCAGGTTGACTTCGCTCTTGTGCGTGTAGCCCAGTTGCCCGAAGAAATTGGTGCTGCGTTCCGGCCAGTGCAGTTGGTAGAGATCGATATAGTCGGTCTGCAAGCGCTTGAGGCTGGCGTCCAGGGCCTGGACGATGTGTTCGCGGTTGTGTTTGAGGTGGCCACCGCGAATGTAGTCGATGGTGTTGCCGGGGCCGGCGATCTTGCTCGCCAGAATCCAGTCGGCTCGATCTCCACGGCTCTTGAAGTAATTGCCGATGTAGCGCTCGGTGGTGGCGTAGGTTTCGGCTTTGGGTGGCACCGGGTACATTTCGGCGGTGTCGATGAAATTGATCCCGGCGCTCTTGGCCCGTTCAATCTGTGCGAAAGCCTCTGCCTCGCTGTTTTGCTCGCCCCAGGTCATGGTCCCGAGGCAGATTGCGCTCACGTTCAGATCGGTACGGCCCAGCTGTCGATAGTCCATCGGGTAGTCCTTGGGGGAAAACAATCATAAAAGCAGGTTGAATTTTTTTTCGCAATCTGCATAATTGCGCACCTCTTTCTGCAGTGGAAGTGATGCGCCGCCTGCCGAAGAATCTTGCCGTTGAACGGACGCGCCGACCCGAGCCCCCGATAGCGTCTGTACCCGGCTGCCTTTGACTTGTCAAAGTACGCACTATTCAGTAAGATCCGCCGTCTAAATTTACAGGGCGGCCCCTGAGGCTATAAAGAATGAAAACTTTTACTGCTAAACCGGAAACAGTAAAGCGCGACTGGTTTGTCGTCGACGCTGCTGGTCAGACCCTGGGTCGTCTGGCCACCGAGATCGCGAGCCGTCTGCGTGGCAAGCACAAGGCTGAGTACACTCCTCACGTTGACACCGGCGACTACATCGTCGTTATCAATGCCGAGCAGATTCGTGTGACCGGTGCTAAAACCACCGACAAAATCTACTACTCCCACTCCGGTTTCCCGGGCGGCATCAAGTCGATCAACTTCGAAAAGCTGATCGCTAAAGCCCCTGAGCGCGTGATCGAGACCGCGGTCAAAGGCATGCTGCCTAAGAACCCGCTGGGTCGCGACATGTATCGTAAGCTGAAAGTCTATGCGGGCGCTGCTCACCCTCATACTGCTCAGCAGCCCCAAGAACTGAAGTTTTAACGGAATAGTTCATTATGTCGGCGACTCAAAATTACGGCACTGGCCGTCGCAAGACCGCAACCGCACGCGTTTTCCTGCGTCCGGGCACTGGTAACATCTCCATCAACAACCGCTCCCTGGATAATTTCTTCGGTCGCGAAACTGCCCGCATGGTAGTTCGTCAGCCGCTGGAATTGACTGAGACTGTCGAGAAGTTCGACATCTACGTCACCGTGATCGGTGGTGGTGTAAGTGGTCAAGCTGGCGCAATCCGCCACGGTATCACTCGCGCTCTGATGCAGTACGACGAAACTCTGCGCGGTGCTCTGCGCAAAGCGGGCTTCGTTACTCGTGACGCACGTGAAGTTGAACGTAAGAAAGTTGGTCTGCGTAAAGCGCGTAAGCGTCCGCAGTACTCGAAGCGTTAATTCGCTTTCGCGTTCAAAGCGCCCAGTCTCCTCGCGGAGCTGGGCGTTTTTTTTGCTTAAAGATTTATGATGTGACAACTTGCCACATCCGTAGAGCCCCTATACTACAAGGCTTGGCGCTGACCCCGGATGGTAATTACCTTGTCAGAACTGGGGCTTTTCATTACCATTCTGCAAAATTTTTATAAGTTCAGATTTTTACTTAGTAGATGCCTGATTTAACAGGCCACAAAGCTGATGGGAGAGGACTGAATGAGCAATGACGGCGTGAATGCAGGCCGGCGTCGCTTCTTGGTAGCAGCCACATCCGTGGTGGGTGCTGCAGGAGCGGTGGGGGCTGCGGTCCCGTTCGTGGGGTCATGGTTTCCCAGTGCCAAGGCGAAAGCCGCAGGTGCACCGGTGAAAGTGAATGTCAGCAAAATCGAACCAGGTCAGCAAATGATTGCTGAATGGCGCGGTCAGCCGGTATTCATCGTCCGCCGTACGCAGGAGATTTTGGGGAATCTTGCAAAGATCGAGGGTGACCTCTCTGATCCAGACTCCAAGAATTCGGTACAGCCAACTTACGTGGACCCCAAGACGCGCTCGATCAAGCCGGAAGTTCTGCTGCTGATCGGTATTTGCACGCACTTGGGTTGCTCTCCGACCTTCCGTCCAGAAGTAGCGCCTGCCGATCTTGGCCCTAAATGGGTAGGTGGTTATTTCTGCCCTTGCCACGGTTCCCACTACGATCTGGCTGGCCGCGTCTTCAAGTCGCAACCTGCGCCTTTGAATCTGCCAGTTCCCCCGCATTCCTATGAGTCGAACGACATTATTGTCATCGGCGTCGATACGGAGAAAGCGTGATGAGCAAGTTCATGGATTGGGTTGATGCGCGCTTTCCTGCCACTAAAATGTGGGAAGACCATCTCAGCAAGTACTACGCCCCGAAGAACTTCAACTTCTTCTATTTCTTTGGCTCCCTGGCGCTGTTGGTTCTGGTTAACCAGATCGTAACCGGCGTCTGGCTGACCATGAGCTACACCCCGTCGGCGGAAGAAGCATTCGCCTCCGTCGAATACATCATGCGTGACGTCGAGTACGGCTCGATCCTGCGTCTGCTGCACTCCACCGGCGCTTCGGCGTTCTTCATCGTGGTTTACCTGCATATGTTCCGTGGCCTGCTCTACGGTTCGTACCAGAAGCCGCGTGAGCTGGTATGGGTCTTCGGCATGCTGATCTACCTGGCACTGATGGCTGAAGCCTTCATGGGCTACCTGCTGCCGTGGGGTCAGATGTCCTACTGGGGCGCCCAGGTGATCATCTCGCTGTTCGGTGCGATCCCGGTCATCGGCAACGACCTGACCCAATGGATCCGTGGTGACTACCTGATTTCGGGCATCACCCTGAACCGCTTCTTCGCCCTGCACGTCGTGGCCTTGCCGATCGTGATTCTCGGTCTGGTGGTGCTGCACGTTCTGGCGCTGCACGAAGTCGGCTCGAACAACCCGGACGGCGTGGACATCAAGAAACACAAGGACGAAAACGGCGTACCGCTGGACGGCATTGCCTTCCACCCGTACTACACCGTGAAGGATATCGTCGGCGTGGTGGTGTTCCTGTTCATCTTCTGCGCGATCGTGTTCTTCTTCCCGGAAATGGGCGGTTACTTCCTCGAGAAGCCGAACTTCGAAGTGGCGAACGCCTTCAAGACCCCGGTACACATTGCCCCGGTCTGGTACTTCACCCCGTTCTACGCGATTCTGCGTGCGATTCCGGACAAGCTCCTGGGCGTTGTCGCCATGGGTGCTTCGATTGCCTTGCTGTTCGTCCTGCCCTGGCTTGACCGTAGTCCGGTCAAGTCCATGCGCTACAAGGGCTGGTTGAGCAGGATCTGGCTCTGGGTGTTCTGCATCTCCTTCGTGATTCTTGGCTGGCTGGGCGTCATGGCGCCTACTCCGGAACGTACATTGCTGTCGCAGGTCTGTACCTTCCTGTACTTCGCCTACTTCATTCTGATGCCGTTCTACACCAGGCTCGAGAAGACCAAACCGGTTCCGGAAAGGGTGACTGGCTGATGAAAAAGCTATTTGCTGTACTGATTCTTGCTGCACTGCCTGTCTTGTCCTTCGCGGCCGAGTCCGGTGGTCCAGAGCTCGAAAAAGTCGATATCGACGTCTCCGATAAAGCGGCAATGCAAGATGGTGCGCGTACGTTCGCCAACTACTGCATGGGGTGCCACAGTGCCAAGTTCCAGCGCTATGAGCGCGTTGCCGACGATCTGGGGATTCCTCACGATCTGATGCTGAAGAACCTGGTGTTCACGGGCGCCAAGATCGGTGACCACATGAGCATCGGCATGCAGCCGGCAGACGCCAAGTCCTGGTTCGGCGCTGCGCCGCCCGACCTGACGCTGGTGGCTCGCGTTCGTGGCACTGACTGGCTCTACGGCTACCTGCGGTCGTTCTATGAAGACCCGAGTCGTCCTTGGGGTGTGAACAACAAGGTGTTCCCGAACGTCGGTATGCCTAACGTTCTGGGCGGCCTGCAGGGTCGTCAGGTGGTAGGCTGCAAACAAGTTCAAATCGTCGAAAGCGGCAAGAAGCAGTATGATCCTCTGACCGGCACACCGCTGACTCATGAAGCGTGCGATCAGCTGACCATCGTGCCAAAAACCGGTGCTCTGAACGAAGAGCAGTTCGACGAGAAGGTCAAGAATCTGGTGACCTTCCTGGCCTATTCGGCCAACCCGGTGAAGCTGCAGCATCAGCGCATCGGTACCTATGTGTTGCTGTACCTGGCGTTCTTCTTCGTATTCGCTTACTTGCTCAAGCGTGAATACTGGAAAGACGTGCATTGATAAAGCTTTAAGCAATTGCTGTTAATCGCGCGCGCCCAAGGGCGTCTCTGAACGTGTAACGAGTCTGGTCATCCAGGCGTTACGGGAGACGCCCTCTGGGCGCGCTCGTTTTTCCGCTCCCGATAATTTCTACAAGCGAGGAGGACCGCCATGGGCGTGACCAATCGGTTGGCCTGTTACTCCGACCCCGCCGACCACTATTCCCACCGAGTGCGTATCGTACTGGCAGAGAAGGGTGTCAGCGCCGAGATCATCAGTGTGGAGGCGGGCCGTCAGCCGCCAAAGCTGATCGAAGTGAACCCTTACGGCAGCTTGCCCACCCTGGTCGATCGTGACCTGGCGTTGTGGGAGTCGACCGTGGTGATGGAATATCTGGATGAGCGTTACCCGCATCCACCGTTGCTGCCGGTTTATCCGGTAGCGCGTGCCAACAGCCGTCTGCTGATTCACCGTATTCAGCGTGACTGGTGTGTTCTGGTGGATCTGATTCTGGATTCGCGAACCAAGGAGCCAGCGCGTGTGCAGGCTCRCAAGGAATTGCGTGAAAGCCTGACGGGCGTTTCGCCGCTGTTCGCCGACAAGCCGTTTTTCTTGAGTGAGGAACAAAGTCTGGTGGATTGTTGCCTACTGCCAATACTCTGGCGTTTGCCGATTCTGGGTATTGAACTGCCGCGGCCTGCCAAGCCGCTGCTTGATTACATGGAGCGTCAGTTTGCGCGTGAGGCTTTCCAGGCGAGTCTGTCTGGTGTCGAACGCGATATGCGCTAAGGCTTAAGGAGCCGCTATGAACTCCAGTCGACCTTATTTGGTCCGCGCGCTCTATGAGTGGATTGTGGACAACGATTGCACCCCGCACCTGCTGGTCAATTCCGAGTATCCGTCGGTGCAGGTGCCGCAAGGCTTCGCCAGCGACGGACAGATTGTCCTGAACGTATCGCCTGCGGCAGTGCGTCATCTGCACATGGATAACGATGCGGTCAGCTTTGAAGGGCGTTTCGGTGGTGTGCCGCATACGCTGTACGTGCCTATCGCTGCGATCCTCGGCATTTATGCCCGGGAAAACGGTCAGGGCATGGTGTTCGATCTGGAATCGCCTATGGAAGACGAGGAAGAGCTCGAGCCGGATGATGATCTTCCACCACCCGACAGCGAGCCGCCGCGACCTAGCGGCCGGCCAAGCTTGAAGGTAGTGAAGTAATAAAAAAGGCGATCCGCAAGGATCGCCTTTTTTATTACGCAGGAGCTGTAGATCAGTCGATGTACTCGAACAGCTTCACAATCTTCTGTACGCCAGAAACACCCTGCACCAGGTTGGTGGCCTGGTCGGCTTCCTGTTTGGTCAGCAGACCCAGCAGGTAGACGATACCGTTCTCGGTCACGACCTTGATGCGCGAGCCCGGGATGCTGGCGTCGGCGAGCATCTGGGTTTTGATCTTGGTGGTCAGCCAGGCATCGTTATTGCGGGCCAGTATCGACGAAGGCTGCATCACTTGCAGTTCGTTGTGCACGGTCTTTACCCGCTGAACTGCAGCAGCGGCTTGTCCGGCCAGTTCCTTGAGGTCGGGGCGTGGCGTTTGTCCGGCGAGCAGTACCACACCGTTGAAGCTGGTGACGATGATGCGCGAGCCTTTATCCAGGTCCGGGCTGGCCTTGGCCACGTTCACGCCGACCTTGGTTTCGATCAGGGAGTCGTCGATCTTGCTGCCGAAGGTGCGAGTGCCGCGATCGTCTTCAATGGGGGCGTCGCGGGTCGCGGTGAGTACCGAGGTGCAGCCGCTGATGCCCAGGCTTAGAGTCAAGGCCAGAAGGCCAAGGCGATTAAGGGTCATTCTTCACTCCCGAACAATTGGCTGTCGATCAAGTCGCAAAGACAATGGATCGCCAGCAGGTGGACTTCCTGGATACGTGCGGTGACATTGGCCGGGACGCGTATTTCGACGTCTTCGGGCAATAACAGTGATGCCATGCCGCCGCCATCGCGTCCAGTCAATGCTACGACAATCATTTCGCGATCATGTGCGGCCTGGATCGCTTGAATAATGTTCGCCGAGTTGCCGCTGGTGGAAATCGCCAGCAGCACGTCGCCGGGTTGGCCAAGCGCGCGGATCTGTTTGGAGAAGATTTCGTTGTAACTGTAGTCGTTGGCGATCGAGGTGATCGTCGAACTGTCGGTCGTCAGTGCAATCGCCGGCAAGCTCGGGCGTTCGCGCTCGAAGCGGTTGAGCAGCTCGGAGGAGAAGTGTTGTGCGTCACCGGCTGAACCGCCGTTGCCGCACGAGAGCATTTTGCCTTCGTTGAGCAGGGCGTTGACCATCACTTGGCTGGCTTGCTCGATGTGCGGTGCAAGTACGTCCATCGCCTGTTGCTTGGTATCGATACTGGCCTGAAAAAGCTGGCGAATTCGCGATTGCATGTCCATCTGTGTGACCTTAAGTAGCGCGGCTTGGTGGCACAGCAATGTGCAGCCCGCAAAGCAAAGAGCAAAAGTGTTGAGTGAAGATCGGCCTTGTCTTTGAGCAGTCAGCTGTCAAAGGCGTTCCTTAGCCAGTTCAAATGAGCCGCGTTGCCGTCTATGGCAACCACGTCGAAACGGCAGGGGGAGTTGGCCCAGCGCGACTCGCGCTGCAGAAAATACTGCGCGGCGAGTATCAATTTCTGACGCTTGCGCGCATCGATGCTGCCGAGCGCGCCACCCCATTGGGTGTTTTGTCTGTAGCGGACTTCGACGAATACTACTGTATCGCCATCAAGCATGACCAGATCAAGCTCGCCGCGTTTACACAACCAGTTCTGCGCCAGGAGGCGCAGACCTTGTTGCTGGAGATGCTTGAGCGCCTGGCTTTCAGCATCTCGACCGCTTTGTTGGCGTGACCTGTCGGGCATCAGCGTGGCGTGTCAGGCAGGCGTTGAACCTGGCCGTTGATGAACTGTGCCCACGGCAGCTGACGTTGAATGCGTTGCGACGAGGTCATGCTCAAGGTGCCTGACTGACCTTCGATGGTGCTGTCTGGCAGTGCCTTGAGTTGGCCCAGGCGTGGCGCCAGGCGATAGGCGTCGACGCCCATTGCGTAGAGGCGGCCCAGGCTGCCCGCAGCTTGTGGCCATTGAGCGGTCACTTGTCTGCGCAGCGGGTCGTTGGCGTCCAGCAGCCACGGGGTTTCGCAGAAGCGAACGCCGTTCATGTCGTTGTACTGGTTCTGGTCGCCGCTGGCGCTGAATACGTGGGAGGTGGCGTAAACCGGTACGTCACCTGCGTATTGAAAGTTCAGCGTTGGCTTGATCTGTTGGGCTTGCTGCGGTGTCGAGGCGAGGAAAATGAACTCGATGTCCTGACGGCGCGAAGGCTGTGCAGCGACCTGCGAGCCTACGGTGCTTTGCAGGCTCTTGGCGCGACCTTCGCTCTGACGCAGCTGGAACAGGTCGGCGATTTGCTGAGCCAGGGCTACCGGCTGATCAACGCGTTCGATACCAATGACGGTGCCGCCGTTGGCTTCCCAGTCCTGGCGGAAGGCTTTAAGCACGCGATCGCCCCATTCGCCTTTCGGTACCAGGGCAGCAGCGCGGTGCAGGCCGTCGGCGCGTGCGCGACGGGAAACCTCGCGGGCTTCGTCTTCAGCAGCCAGGCCGAACTGGAACAGTTGGGCCGGACCTTGTTCGCCTTCGCTGTAGTTCAGCGCCAGCGTAGTGATCGGCAGTTGCGGGCGAGTGCTGAGTTGTTTGACCAGCGGTTTTTCCAGCGGGCCGATGACCAGTTGCACGCCGTCGGCTTGTGCCTTGCGATAGAAGTCATCCAGCGACGTCAGGTGCGAACTGTCGTAGAACTCGATGGCGGGCGGCTTCTGCCCGGCTTGCTGGGCCTGGTAGTGAGCGGCCAGGAACCCTTCGCGCAGTGCCTTGGCGACCGATGCCAGAGGACCGTCTTGCGGAAGCAGCAGGCCGATCTTGCTGAGCGGTTGGCTGGCCAGTTCCTTGAGCTTGGTCAAAGGCAGTGGCAGCACCAGTGCAGCGGGGTGTTTAGGGTGCTGTGCGCGCCAGTTGTCGATAGCGGCCTGTTGCTGTTCCAGCGTAGCGGCGTTTTTCACCGCCACGGCCAGGCTCATCCAGCCGCCGAGATCGTCGGTGGTGATGGGTTGCAGTTGATCGGTCGGCAGGGACGAAATGAGCGCCCAGATTGCCTCGTGGTTTTTGCTGGCCGCGTCATCCTTGAGCAGTGGGGCAATAAAGATGCGTTCGCGGGCGGCGGCCAGGGTCTGGCCGTCGGCTTCAAGGGCGCGGGCATGGACGGTGCCGGTGCGCACTTGCTGCTCGACTGGCATCTCGCTCAGGTGTTGCAGGCTCGGATGGCTCAAGGCGGTCAGTGCTGCCTTGGGCTGGTTACGAGTCAGCGCCAGTTCGGCGGCCAGGGTGCTGGCATACACCTGTTGGCCGGGTTTCAACTGGTCCATCGGGACCTGCTGAAGGATTTGTGCAGACTGGCCGGCATTACCTTGGCGGTAAGCCAGGTCTGCCGCGCTCAGGCGTAACAGGGCAGCCTTCTCCGGTGTTTTGCTGGTGGCAGCCTGTTCGAGCAATTGCTCGATACTGGCATCCGCAGTCCGTGGAAGTTCGCCAAGGCTGGAGGAGGGCGAGCTGGCGCAAGCCGCCAACAGGGCAGCGAGGCAGAGGGCAGAGAACAGCCGCAGGCAAGCGATCATGTAATGTTCCTGATACTCGATCAAATTAGCGTGGAATTGTACCCAAGCGCTGGCCGGGGCGCGATGTTACTGGCGTGAAACCTTCAATTTAGGTCGTGTAAATGTTACGGCGATCAACAAAAGGGCGTGGAGCAAGATGATCGCTGCGCGCATTCAGGGCACTTCTACGCGCTACAATGCCGGTTTTACCGATCATGAGGTGTGCGCTTTGACTGCTCCAGGTGCTTTGAATTCCGTTGCTGGCTCGCTTTTTGTGGTGGCGACGCCCATCGGCAACCTGGACGACATCAGTGCGCGGGCGCTGAAAATCTTGCGTGAAGTGGCGTTGATCGCGGCTGAAGATACTCGTCACTCCTTGCGGTTGCTGCAACATTTCGGGATCGCGACACCGTTGGCGGCGTGTCATGAGCACAATGAGCGCGATGAAGGCAGTCGCTTCATCACGCGTTTACTGGCCGGTGACAATGTCGCGCTGATCTCCGATGCGGGAACGCCGCTGATCTCTGATCCGGGTTATCACCTGGTGCGTCAGGCGCGGGCGGCAGGTATCAATGTAGTGCCGGTTCCCGGTGCGTGCGCATTGATCGCGGCGTTGTCTGCGGCAGGGTTGCCATCCGACCGGTTCATCTTCGAAGGCTTTTTGCCGGCGAAGGCGGTGGGGCGACGTGCGCGTCTGGAGTCGATAAAGGAAGAGCCGCGTACGTTGATCTTTTACGAAGCGCCACACCGGATCCTCGAGTGCTTGCAGGACATGGAACTGGTATTCGGTCCGGAGCGTCCGGCGCTGCTCGCTCGCGAGCTGACCAAAACCTTCGAAACCCTCAAGGGGTTGCCGTTGGCCGAGTTGCGGGCATTCGTCGAGAACGATAGCAATCAGCAGCGCGGCGAGTGTGTGGTGTTGGTGTCCGGCTGGTCGGCGCCAGAGAGTGAGGAGGCGGTGAGTAGCGAGGCAATGCGGATTCTCAATCTGCTGCTCGAAGAAATGCCACTCAAGCGTGCTGCGGCGTTGGCGGCGCAAATTACCGGTGAGCGCAAGAACGTTCTCTATCAGGTGGCCCTGGATAAACAGAAAAGCGAGTAAGCGCGCGGGTTGCAGGGCGGCAAAAGGCTTTTATCGCTTGTTCTTCGGGCTCTCTGCCGTTAACCTTTGCGGCGGAGAGTCGATTGGACAGTCGCTGCCCTCTATGAAAATTAGGGGGGGGAGGAAAGTCCGGGCTCCATAGGGCGAAGTGCCAGGTAATGCCTGGGAGGCGTGAGCCTACGGAAAGTGCCACAGAAAATAACCGCCTAAGCACTTCGGTGCCGGTAAGGGTGAAAAGGTGCGGTAAGAGCGCACCGCACGACTGGCAACAGTTCGTGGCTAGGTAAACCCCACTTGGAGCAAGACCAAATAGGGTCCCAAGGCGTGGCCCGCGCTGGGACCGGGTAGGTTGCTAAAGATGTCCAGTGATGGCCATCGTAGACGAATGACTGTTCAAGACAGAACCCGGCTTATAGATCGACTCTCCACCTTTTTGTTCCTTCGGCTTGAATCTTCGGCGGAAGGACGTGGTAATACTGGTTGGCCATCTGCTGAACCCCTGGCAGAGGCTCCAATACAGTAATGATTACCCTCCCTGCTTGAGTCAGTGGCAGAAGGGCTTTGTAATACCGATTAGCTAGCGCTTGAACCGTTAGTCGCATCACCCAGGTAGTGGCCAATTCCCTCCCTGCTTGAATCAGTGGCAGAAGGGCTTCGTAATACCGATTAGCCAGCGCTTGAACCGTTAGTCGCATCACCCGGGTAGTGGCCAATTCCCTCCCTGCTTGAATCAATAGCAGAAGCGCTTTTGTAATACCGAAAAAATCTTACTCTTAACAAATCACTTTAACTTCTGAACGTAGCCTTCAGTGCTGCTTCAAGTTATTGAACAAAATCATCCGCCAAATACTCGTAACCCCTTCTTTTGCAGCGCTAAATCTCCGATCTGTAAGGGTTTTCCTTCAATCCGTGCCTTGACGGTGTGGTGGGCGCATTCCTATAGTGTGCGCAAGTGGCGGAAAGTGGCATGAAGTGGGTTTTTTAAGCGTAAAACGCTAAAATTTGGAGAAACGCTGACGTGTTTCGCGGAGCTAACGCTATCAGTCTCGATGCAAAAGGCCGTCTCGCCATGCCGAGCCGGTATCGTGACGAGCTCGTTTCGCGAAGTTCCGGGCAATTAATTGTCACAATTGATGCCGTTGATCCTTGTTTATGTGTTTACCCGCTCGATGAGTGGGAGCTGATTGAAACCAAACTGCGCGCACTGCCTTCGCTTCGCGAAGAGAACCGCCGCTTGCAACGTTTGCTGATTGGTAATGCCGTCGACCTCGAGCTCGATGGCAGTGGTCGTTTTCTGGTTCCGCCACGTCTGCGCGAATACGCCAAATTGGATAAGCGCGCGATGCTGGTAGGCCAACTGAACAAGTTCCAATTGTGGGACGAGGATGCCTGGGATGCGGTTTCTGCTGCTGACCTGGCTGCTATTCAACAACCGGGCGCCATGCCTGATGAACTGCGTGATTTGATCCTGTGACTATTGATAGCGGCTTTAACCACATCACCGTACTGCTTGACGAAGCCGTTGAGGCTCTCGCCGTACGCCCTGATGGCTGCTATCTGGATGGCACGTTCGGGCGTGGCGGGCATAGCCGTCTGATTCTCAGCCAGCTCGGTCCCGATGGTCGGTTGCTGGGATTCGACAAAGATCCTCAGGCGATTGCCACCGGGCAAACGCTAGCGGCCGAAGACGGCCGCTTTGTCGTTGTACAGCGCAGCTTTGCCGAGCTCGGTTCGGAAGTTGCCGAACGCGGTCTGGCCGGCAAGGTCAGCGGCGTCCTGCTTGACCTGGGCGTGTCTTCGCCACAGCTCGACGACCCGGAGCGTGGCTTCAGTTTTCTCAATGACGGCCCGCTGGACATGCGCATGGACCCGTCTCGGGGGATCAGCGCGGCAGAATTCGTCAACACCGCACCTGTCGAAGAAATTGCCCGCGTGTTCAAGGAATACGGCGAAGAGCGTTTCTCCGGCCGTATGGCCCGTGCCGTGGTCGAGCGTCGCGACATCAAGCCCTTCGAACGCACTGGCGATCTGGCTGAAGTCCTGAAAGTCGCCAACCCTGCCTGGGAAAAGGGCAAGAACCCGGCGACCCGCGCGTTCCAGGGCCTGCGAATTCACGTCAACAACGAGTTGGGCGATCTTGAGACCGGCCTCGAAGCCGCGCTTGAAGCCCTTGAAGTGGGCGGTCGCCTGGTGGTGATCAGCTTCCACTCGCTGGAAGACCGCATCGTCAAACAGTTCATGCGCAAACTGGTCAAGGGTGAAACCGATAACCTGCCGCGCAACCTGCCAGTACGTTTCGAAGCCTTCGTACCGAAAATCAAGATTCATGGCAAACCGCAGTTCGCTGGCGAAGCCGAACTCAAAGCCAACCCTCGTTCCCGTAGCGCCGTCATGCGTGTCGCGGAGAAACTTCGGTGAGCAAGCTCTTCGCCAAGCCACTTCCAGGCGGAAGCTTTTTCATGCTGCTGCTATTTATTGCCGTATTGGTCTCCGCGATCGGGGTTTCCTATAGCGCTCACTGGAACCGCCAACTGTTGAACTCGCTGTACAACGAGTTGAGTGTGCGCGACAAGGCGCAGGCGGAGTGGGGCCGGTTGATTCTCGAGCAGAGCACCTGGACCGCCCACAGCCGTATCGAAGTATTGGCCACCGAACAACTGAAGATGCGCATTCCCGGCGCCGCTGATGTACGGATGGTGGCGCCATGATGAAACTCGAAGGGGCACTCTTTCCTTGGCGGTTTCGTGTGGTGCTCGGCTTGCTGGGCGCCATGGTTGTAGCCATCGCGTGGCGCATTGTCGACCTGCAGGTGATCGACCGTGACTTCCTGATTGGTCAGGGCGATGCGCGCAGTGTTCGACACATTCCGATTCCGGCTCACCGTGGTTTGATCACCGACCGTAACGGCGAGCCGTTGGCCGTGAGCACCCCGGTCACCACCCTGTGGGCCAACCCCAAGGAAATGCAGCTGGCCAAGGAAAAATGGCCGGCACTGGCGACTGTGCTGGGGCAGGACCCTAAAGTACTGACCGAGCGACTCGAAGCTCAGGCGAATAAAGAATTCATCTATCTGGTGCGCGGGCTGACCCCCGAGCAGGGCCAGGTCGCGCTCGATCTGAAAGTGCCGGGCGTTTACGGCATCGAAGAGTTCCGGCGTTTCTACCCGGCCGGCGAAGTCACTGCGCACATGGTCGGCTTTACCGACATCGATGACCACGGGCGTGAAGGCGTAGAGTTGGCGTACGACGAATGGCTGGCCGGTGTCGCTGGCAAGCGTCAGGTCATCAAGGATCGGCGCGGCAGACTGATCAAAGACGTTCAGGTGACCAAAAACGCCAAGGCCGGCAAGCCCTTGGCGTTGTCGATTGACCTGCGTCTGCAATACCTGGCGAACCGCGAACTGCGCAACGCGATCATCGAGAACGGCGCCAAGGCTGGCAGCCTGGTGATCATGGACGTCAAGACCGGCGAGATCCTCGCCATGGTCAACCAGCCGACCTACAACCCGAACAACCGTCGCAACCTGCAACCGGCGATGATGCGTAACCGCGCGATGATCGACGTGTTCGAACCGGGTTCGACCATGAAAGCGATCTCCATGAGCGCCGCGATCGAAACCGGGCGCTGGAAACCGAGCGACACCGTCGAGGTGTACCCGGGCAGCTTGCAGATTGGTAAATACACCATCAAGGACGTATCCAAGACCGAAGGCCCGGTGCTCGACCTGACCGGCATTCTGATCAACTCCAGTAACGTCGGCATGAGTAAGGTCGCCTTCGATATCGGCGGCGAAACGATTTTCCGTCTGGCGCAGAAAGTCGGCCTCGGCCAGGACACCGGCCTGGGTTTCCCGGGCGAGCGTGTCGGCAACCTGCCGAACTACCGCGAATGGCGCAAGGCCGAGACGGCCACGCTGTCGTACGGCTACGGCATTTCGGTGACCGCGATTCAGCTGGTCCACGCCTTCTCGGCGCTGGCCAACAACGGTCGTATTGCACCACTGACCCTGATCAAGACCGACAAGGCCGCGCAAACCACCCAAGTGATTCCGGAAGCGGTGGCGAAAACCATGCAGGGCATGCTGCAGCAAGTGATCGAAGCCCCGCGCGGTGTATTCCGTGCGCAAGTGCCGGCCTATCACGTTGCTGGCAAGTCCGGTACTGCACGCAAGACCTCGGTGGGCACCAAAGGCTATGCCGAGAACTCCTACCGCTCGCTGTTCGCCGGTTTTGGTCCCATGAGCGACCCGCGCTACGCGATCGTCGTGGTCATCGATGAACCGAGCAAGGCCGGCTACTTCGGTGGTCTGGTTTCGGCGCCGGTGTTCAGCAAAGTGATGTCCGGGACCCTGCGCCTGATGAACATCACGCCGGACAACCTGCCGCCCACCCAGCAAGCCAACGCGACGCCGGTAATCCCTGTAAAAGCTAACGGAGGGCGTGGCTGATGTCGCTTAGCCTGAACAAGATTTTCGCCCACGCTGGCCGTGACCTGTTGATTCGCGAACTGACCCTGGACAGTCGAAATGTCCGTGCTGGCGACCTGTTTTTGGCCGTTCCGGGCGCTAAATTCGACGGTCGTACGCACATTGCCGACGCCTTGCAACGTGGCGCTGCTGCAGTCGCCTACGAAGTCGAAGGCGCGACCGTCCTGCCGATTACCGATGTGCCGCTGATTCCGGTCAAGGGTCTGGCTGCGCAGCTGTCGGACATTGCCGGGCGTTTTTACGGCGACCCGAGCCGTAACCTGAACCTGATTGGCGTGACCGGCACTAACGGCAAGACCAGCGTGACCCAACTGGTCGCACAAGCGCTGGACTTGTTGGGGCAGCACTGCGGCATTGTTGGCACCCTGGGCACCGGTTTCTACGGCGCACTGGAAAGCGGCCTGCACACCACACCGAACCCGATTGCAGTACAGGCAACCCTGGCCGACCTGAAAAAGGCCGGTGCCAAAGCCGTGGCCATGGAGGTGTCCTCCCACGGTCTGGATCAAGGGCGCGTGACGGCACTGGCGTTCGATGTGGCGGTGATGACCAACCTGTCGCGCGATCACCTGGATTATCACGGGACCATGCAAGCCTACGGCGAGGCCAAGGCCAAGCTGTTTGCCTGGAACGATCTGAAGTGCCGGGTGATCAACCTCGACGATGCGTTCGGTCGGCAACTCGCAGCTGAAGAGCGTGAGTCGCGCCTGATCACTTACAGTCTCGAAGACGCCAGCGCCTACCTCTATTGCCGTGAAGCGCAGTTCGACGATGAAGGCGTGCGCGCGACACTGGTGACGCCGCAGGGCGAACACCATTTGCGCAGTGCCTTGCTCGGCCGTTTCAACCTGAGCAACGTACTGGCCGCTGTCGGTGCCTTGCTCGGCCTGGATTACGCGCTGGATGAAATCCTCCACGTACTGCCAAAACTCGAAGGCCCGGCCGGTCGCATGCAGCGCCTGGGCGGCGGTACTCAGCCGCTGGTGGTGGTCGACTACGCCCATACCCCGGATGCGCTGGAAAAAGTCCTGATGGCCCTGCGTCCACATGCCAAGGGCAAATTGCTCTGCCTGTTCGGTTGCGGCGGTGATCGCGACCGTGGCAAGCGTCCGCTGATGGCCGAAGTGGTCGAGCGTCTGGCTGACGGTGTGCTGGTCACCGATGACAACCCGCGCACCGAAGACCCTGCACGAATTTTCGACGACATCCGCGCCGGTTTCACGGCGGTGGATAACGTTCGTTTCGTCGCCGGCCGTGGCCAGGCGATTGCCCAGTTGATCGCCAGCGCCAGCGCGGATGACGTGATCGTGCTGGCCGGTAAAGGTCATGAGGACTATCAGGAAATCAACGGCGAACGCCATGATTTCTCCGATCTGGTGGAGGCCGACCGTGCCTTGACCGCGTGGGAGGTGGCCCATGCTTAAAGCCTTGAAATTGAGCGAAGTGGCGGGTCCATTGGCCGGCCGCCTGCTGACTACCGACAGCAGCTTCGATGGCGTCAGCATCGACAGCCGGGCGATCAAGCCGGGCCAGTTGTTTGTTGCCCTGACCGGGCCGCGTTTCGATGGTCATGACTACCTGAACGACGTGGCTGCCAAAGGCGCGGTCGCGGCTCTGGTCGAGCGTGAAGTGACGAACTCCACGTTGCCTCAGCTACTGGTCACCGATACTCGTCAGGCCCTTGGTGAACTCGGCGCGCTGAACCGTGCTGCGTATTCGAACCCGGTCGCGGCAATCACGGGCTCCAGCGGCAAGACCACGGTCAAGGAAATGCTTGCGAGCATCCTGCGCACGCGCGGGCCGGTGCTGGCGACCCGTGGCAACCTGAACAATGACCTCGGTGTTCCGCTGACCTTGCTCGAACTGACCGCGGAGCACACTGCGGCTGTCATCGAACTGGGTGCTTCGCGGATCGGCGAGATTGCCTACACCGTCGGCATGACCAAGCCGCATGTCGCCGTGATCAACAACGCCGGGACCGCCCATGTCGGCGAATTCGGCGGGCCGGAAAAAATCGTTGAAGCCAAGGGCGAGATTCTCGAAGGGCTGGACGCCGATGGCATCGCCGTTCTGAACCTCGACGACAAGGCTTTTGATATCTGGAAGAAGCGTGCCGCCGGTCGTCAGGTGCTGAGCTTTGCCCTGAACGACAGCCGTGCCGATTTCCACGCCACCGATCTGGCTCGTGACGCTCGCGGTTGCCCGTCCTTCACGCTGCACAGTCCGCAAGGCGTCGAACAGGTTCAACTGAACCTGCTTGGCAACCACAACGTTGCCAATGCCCTGGCCGCCGCCGCTGCCGCGCATGCCCTGGGTGTGTCGCTGTTCGGTATCGCCACGGGGCTGAATGCGGTGCAACCGGTCAAGGGCCGTGCCGTGGCGCAACTGGCAACCAATGGCATGCGCGTCATTGATGATTCTTACAACGCGAACCCCACCTCAATGTGCGCTGCCGTTGATATACTCGCCGGCTTTTCCGGCCGCACCATTCTGGTGCTCGGGGATATTGGCGAGTTGGGCGAGTGGGCGGAGCAGGGGCACCGCGACGTTGGCGCGTACGCCAGCGGCAAGGTTTCCGCGCTTTACGCTGTTGGCCCGATGATGGCGCATGCCGTCGCCGCCTTCGGTGAGCAGGCTCGTCACTTTGCCAATCAGGCTGATCTGATCGCGGCGCTGGGCGCCGAACACGATACAAACACCACTATTTTGATCAAGGGCTCGCGAAGCGCTGCGATGGAAAACGTCGTTGCGGCTTTGTGCGGTTCGAGCGGGGAGAACCATTAATGCTGCTGTTGTTAGCGGAGTATCTGCAACAGTTCTACAAAGGCTTCGCAGTCTTTCAGTACCTGACCCTGCGCGGGATTCTCGGTGTGCTGACCGCGTTGTCGTTGTCGCTGTGCCTGGGTCCCTGGATGATCCGCACGTTGCAGAACCGCCAGATCGGCCAGTCTGTCCGTAATGACGGCCCGCAATCGCACTTGTCCAAGTCGGGCACTCCGACCATGGGCGGCGCACTGATTCTGACCGCCATCGGCATCAGCACCTTGCTCTGGGCAGACCTGCACAACCGCTATGTGTGGGTCGTGTTACTGGTCACCCTGTTGTTCGGGGCCGTGGGCTGGGTCGACGATTACCGCAAAGTCATCGAGAAGAACTCCCGTGGCTTGCCGAGCCGCTGGAAATACTTCTGGCAGTCGGTGTTCGGCCTGGGCGCGGCGATCTTTCTTTATATGACTGCACCCAGCGCGGTTGAAACGACCTTGATCGTGCCGATGTTCAAAGACGCCAGCATCGCGCTCGGCATTGGCTTCGTGGTCCTGACCTACTTCGTGATCGTCGGCTCCAGCAACGCGGTCAACCTGACCGACGGCCTCGACGGCCTGGCGATCATGCCAACCGTGATGGTCGGCGGCGCGCTGGGGATCTTCTGCTACCTGTCGGGTAACGTGAAATTCGCTGAATACCTGCTGATCCCTTATGTACCGGGCGCAGGTGAGCTGATCGTATTCTGCGGCGCGCTGATCGGTGCCGGCCTGGGTTTCCTCTGGTTCAACACCTACCCGGCTCAAGTCTTCATGGGCGACGTCGGCGCACTGGCGCTGGGTGCAGCGTTGGGCACCATCGCAGTGATCGTCCGTCAGGAAATCGTCCTGTTCATCATGGGCGGCGTGTTCGTGATGGAAACCCTGTCGGTGGTCATTCAGGTTGCCTCTTTCAAGCTGACCGGTCGCCGCGTGTTCCGCATGGCACCGATTCACCACCACTTTGAACTCAAGGGCTGGCCCGAGCCACGCGTGATCGTCCGTTTCTGGATCATCACTGTAATTCTCGTACTGGTCGGCCTTGCCACCCTGAAGCTGAGGTAGAACAAGTGTCTCTGATCGCTTCTGACCACTTCCGCATCGTTGTCGGCCTCGGCAAGAGCGGCATGTCCCTGGTTCGCTTCCTGGCGAACCGGGGCGTGTCGTTCGCTGTCGCCGATACGCGGGAAAATCCACCGGAGCTGGCCACGCTGCGTCGTGACTACCCGCAGGTGGAAGTGCGTTGTGGCGAGCTGGATGTCGAATTCCTCTGCCGTGCCGACGAGCTCTACGTGAGCCCGGGCCTGGCCTTGGCGACTCCGGCCCTGCAAGCGGCAGCGGCCCGTGGCGTGAAGCTGTCGGGTGATATCGAATTGTTTGCACGTAACGCGAAGGCGCCGATTGTTGCCATTACCGGCTCCAACGCAAAAAGTACCGTGACCACGCTGGTCGGCGAAATGGCGGCAGCAGCCGGCAAGCGCGTGGCGGTGGGCGGTAACCTCGGTACCCCGGCACTCGATCTGCTGAGCGACGACGTCGAGCTGTACGTGATGGAACTCTCGAGCTTCCAGCTGGAGACCACCGATCAGCTGGGCGCCGAAGTGGCTACCGTGCTGAACATCAGCGAAGACCATATGGACCGTTACAGCGGCCTGCCGGCCTATCACCTGGCCAAGCACCGGATCTTCCGTGGCGCGAAGCAAGTGGTGGTCAATCGTCAGGATGCGCTGAGCCGTCCGTTGATGGGCGAGGGCCTGCCGTGCTGGACCTTCGGTCTGAACAAGCCGGACTTCAAGGCCTTTGGTTTGCGCGAAGAAAATGGCGAGAAGTATCTGGCCTTTGAATTCCAGAACCTGATGCCGGTACGCGAGCTGAAAATTCGTGGCGCGCATAACCAGTCCAACGCCCTCGCGGCCTTGGCCCTGGGGCACGCCGTGGGCCTGCCGTTCGACGCCATGCTCTCGAGCCTGCGGACTTTCGCCGGGCTTGAGCATCGCTGCCAGTGGGTCCGCGACCTGAATGGCGTGAGCTACTACAACGACTCCAAGGCTACCAACGTTGGCGCCGCTTTGGCCGCTATCGAAGGCCTGGGCGCAGACATCCAGGGCAAGCTGGTGCTGATCGCCGGTGGCGACGGCAAAGGTGCCGAGTTCAAGGACCTGCGTGATCCGGTCGCGGCCAACTGCCGCGCCGTGGTGTTGATGGGGCGTGATGCCGAGCTGATTGGCCAGGCCATCGGCGACGCCGTGCCGCTGATTCGCGTCAATTCGCTGATCGAAGCGGTCGAGCAATGCCGCGCCATCGCCCAACCAGGCGATGCCGTGCTGCTGTCGCCGGCGTGCGCCAGTTTCGACATGTTCAAGAACTACGAAGAGCGTGGGCACCTGTTCGTCCAATCCGTGAAAGATCTGGCCGCGGAGGACTTGGCATGAGCTTGAGAAATATCATCAAGCCGTACCCGTCGCCGATCATCACCGGGCGCGGTATCGACCTCGACTTCCCGATGCTCGCCGGTTGCCTGGCATTAATCGGCCTGGGGCTGGTCATGATCGCCTCTGCCTCGACCGAAGTGGCGGCAGTACAGTCGGGCAGCGCCCTGTATTACATGATTCGCCACCTTGTCTACATCGTGCTCGGCTTCGGTGCCTGCATCGTCACCATGATGATTCCGATCGCTACCTGGCAACGCCTGGGCTGGCTGATGCTGATTGGTGCGTTCGGTTTGCTGGTGATGGTGATCGTCCCGGGGATCGGTCGTGAGGTGAACGGATCGATGCGCTGGATCGGTTTCAGTTTCTTCAACGTCCAGCCTTCCGAGATTGCCAAGGTCTTTGTGGTGATCTACCTCGCCGGTTATCTGGTGCGTCGGCAGAAAGAAGTGCGTGAAAGCTGGATGGGCTTCTTCAAACCGTTCATCGTGTTGCTGCCAATGGCCGGCCTGCTGCTGATGGAGCCCGACTTCGGTGCCACCGTCGTGATGATGGGGGCCGCGGCGGCGATGCTGTTTTTGGGTGGCGTCGGGCTGTTCCGCTTCACCTTGATGGTGATACTGGCGGTGGTGGCGGTGGTGCTGCTGATCAAGATGCAGCCTTATCGAATGGCGCGTCTGACCACCTTCACCGATCCTTGGGCCGACCAGTTCGGTTCCGGCTACCAGTTGACCCAGGCACTGATCGCCTTCGGTCGCGGTGAGTGGCTGGGCGTTGGCCTGGGCAACAGCGTGCAGAAACAGTTCTACCTGCCGGAAGCGCACACCGACTTCGTGTTCTCGGTCCTCGCCGAAGAGCTGGGCGTGGTCGGCTCCCTGGCCACCGTCGCGCTATTCGTTTTCGTGTGCATACGCGGCATGTACATCGGGTTGTGGGCGGAAAAGGCCAAGCAATTCTTTGCAGCTTACGTCGCCTACGGCTTGTCGTTCCTGTGGATTGGTCAGTTCCTGATCAACATCGGAGTGAACGTCGGCCTGCTGCCGACCAAGGGCCTGACCTTGCCGTTCCTCAGTTACGGCGGTAGTTCGTTGGTGATCTGCTGCGCCTGTCTTGGCTTGTTGTTGCGCATCGAATGGGAGAGTCGAACCCACTTGGGCAGCGAAGAGATGGAGTTCAGTGAGAGCGACTTCGCCGAGGAGCCGACCCATGGGCGCTAACGTGCTGATCATGGCGGGCGGCACCGGTGGCCACGTGTTCCCGGCGCTGGCCTGCGCTCGTGAGTTTCAGGCGCGCGGCTATACCGTGCACTGGCTCGGGACGCCTCGCGGAATCGAAAATGAACTGGTCCCGAATGCCGGCCTGCCGTTGCACCTGATCAACGTCAGCGGCCTGCGTGGCAAGAGCAAGCTGTCGCTGCTCAAGGCACCTTTTGTATTGCTCAAGGCGATCTGGCAGGCCCGTGCCGTCATTCGTCAGTTGAAGCCGGTCTGTGTCCTGGGCTTTGGCGGATATGTCACTGGCCCTGGTGGCGTAGCCGCCAGATTGGCCGGTGTGCCCGTCATCGTTCATGAACAGAACGCCGTTGCCGGTACCGCCAATCGGTTGCTGGTGCCGTTGGCCGCGCGAGTCTGCGAAGCTTTCCCGGACACCTTTGCTGCCAGTGGCAGCCGGCGCACTACCGGTAACCCGGTGCGCACCGAGTTGTTCCTCGATACAGCGCGTCCAGCCCTGGCCGGACGCAAAGCGCGTTTGCTGATCCTGGGCGGAAGCCTTGGGGCAGAACCGTTGAACAAATTGCTGCCTGAAGCCCTGTCGCAGGTGCCTGTTGAACTGCGTCCGGAAGTGTTTCATCAGGCTGGTAAAAACCACGATGAAGTGACTGCCGAGCGCTATCGCACAGCCGGTGTCGAGGCGCAAGTGCAGCCTTTCATCAAAGACATGGCCCAAGCCTATGGCTGGGCCGACCTGGTGGTCTGTCGCGCTGGCGCGCTGACTGTCAGTGAGCTGGCTGCTGCCGGTCTGCCCTCGATGCTGGTGCCTTTGCCCCACGCAATCGACGATCACCAGACCCGCAATGCCGAATATTTGGCCCGTGAAGGCGCTGCCTTCCTGATGCCGCAAAGAACGACTGGCGCAGCGGATCTCGCTGCACGCCTGACAGAGGTCTTGATGCAACCGCAACGACTCAACGACATGGCTGGCGCTGCTCGTCGCCTGGCCAAACCTGATGCAACCCGCAACGTGGTCGATATCTGCCTGGAGGTGGTTCATGGTTGAAAATCAGAAAGCCATACCGCAGCCGGAAATGCGCCGCATCCGTCGCATCCACTTCGTCGGTATCGGCGGTGTGGGCATGTGCGGAATTGCCGAAGTGTTGCTGAACCTGGGCTATCAAGTGTCCGGTTCCGACCTGAAGGCTTCGCCGGTGACCGAGCGTCTCGAATCGTTCGGCGCGCAGATTTTCATCGGCCACCGTGCCGAGAACGCCGCAACTGCCGATGTACTGGTGGTATCTAGCGCCGTGAACACTTCCAACCCGGAAGTCGCGACGGCCCTTGAACGTCGTATCCCCGTGGTGCCGCGTGCCGAAATGCTCGCCGAGCTGATGCGCTACCGTCACGGCATCGCCGTCGCCGGTACTCACGGCAAAACCACCACCACCAGCCTGATCGCTTCGGTGTTCGCGGCCGGTGGCCTGGACCCGACCTTCGTGATCGGTGGCCGTCTGAACGCCGCAGGCACCAATGCCCAGTTGGGCACCAGCCGTTACCTGATTGCCGAAGCCGACGAAAGCGACGCCAGTTTCCTGCACCTGCAGCCGCTGGTAGCCGTGGTTACCAACATCGACGCCGACCACATGGCGACCTACGACGGTGACTTCAACAAACTGAAGAAAACCTTCGTCGAGTTCCTCCACAACCTGCCGTTCTACGGTCTGGCGGTGATGTGCCTGGACGACCCGGTGGTGCGTGAAATCCTCCCGCTGGTCAAGCGTCCGACCATGACCTACGGCTTCAGCGAAGACGCCGACGTGCGCGCCATCAATGTTCGCCAGCAAGGCATGCAGACCTTCTTCACCGTGCTGCGTCCCGATCGCGAACCGCTGGATGTTTCGGTGAACATGCCGGGCAACCACAACGTATTGAACTCGCTGGCGACCATCTGCATCGCGACCGACGAGTGCGTCAGCGATGAAGCCATCGTTCAGGGGCTGTCGGGCTTCCAGGGTGTTGGCCGACGCTTCCAGGTCTACGGCGAACTGCCGGTCGAAGGCGGCAACGTGATGCTGGTGGACGACTACGGTCACCACCCGACCGAAGTTGCAGCGGTGATCAAAGCCGTGCGCGGTGGCTGGCCAGAGCGCCGCCTGGTGATGGTTTACCAGCCGCACCGTTACAGCCGCACCCGCGACCTGTACGACGATTTCGTCAATGTACTGGCCGACGCCAACGTGTTGCTGCTGATGGAAGTCTATCCGGCGGGTGAAGAACCGATTCCGGGGGCTGACAGCCGCAAGCTGTGCAACAGCATCCGCCAGCGCGGTCAGCTCGACCCGATCTACATCGAGCGCGGTGTCGACCTCGCGCCTGTGGTCAAGCCGCTGCTGCGTGCCGGCGACATCCTGCTGTGCCAGGGCGCCGGTGATATCGGCGGTCTCGCACCGAAACTGTTGAAGAGTCCTTTGTTCGCGGGTGCCGTTGTCGCACCTAGCGAGGGGAAGTTGAAATGACTGCTGCCTACGCCAATCTGTTCTCGACAATCGCCCCGAAAGACTTCGGCCGTGTGGCCGTGCTGTTCGGTGGCAAAAGCGCCGAGCGTGAGGTTTCGCTGAAATCCGGTAACGCGGTGCTGGAAGCGCTGCAGTCCGCTGGCGTGGATGCGTTCGGCATCGACGTCGGTGACGATTTCCTGCAGCGCCTGCTGAACGAAAAAATCGACCGCGCCTTCATCATTCTCCACGGTCGCGGCGGTGAAGACGGCAGCATGCAGGGCCTGCTGGAATGCGCAGGGATTCCGTACACCGGCAGCGGCATCCTTGCTTCGGCGCTGGCCATGGACAAGCTGCGGACCAAACAGGTCTGGCACAGCCTCGGCATTCCGACGCCACGTCACGCGGTACTGAGCAGCGAAGCCGACTGTATTTTGGCGGCGAAGGAACTGGGCTTCCCTTTGATCGTCAAACCGGCGCATGAAGGTTCAAGTATCGGTATGGCCAAAGTGACTTCGGCAGCTGAATTGATCGAAGCCTGGAAAGCGGCCAGTACCTACGATTCGCAAGTGTTGGTCGAGCAATGGATTCAAGGTCCGGAGTTCACCATTGCGACCCTGCGTGATCAGGTGTTGCCACCGATCGCCCTGGGCACGCCACACACTTTCTATGACTACGACGCCAAGTACCTGGCTTCCGATACCCAGTACCGGATCCCGTGCGGCCTCGATAGCGCCAAGGAACAAGAGCTCATGGACCTCACGGCAAAAGCCTGTGAGGCGTTGGGTATCGCCGGTTGGGGACGGGCTGACGTGATGCAGGACGCCGATGGGCAGTTCTGGTTCCTGGAAGTCAACACCGCACCGGGCATGACCGATCACAGTCTGGTCCCGATGGCCGCACGCGCCGCCGGTCTGGATTTCCAGCAGTTGGTGCTGGCGATCCTGGCGGCCAGTGTTGGCAGTCACGTAGAGCCGCGAGGTTAAGACCATGCAAGGCGCCCAGCTACGTCATCAGCCATCCGCACCCGGCCGCAAGCCGGTGCCGCGGGGTGCCAGCCGAATGGTGGCCAAAGAGCCGATGTCGGTGCGCCTGCCGAAAGCCAATTTTGGTTTTCTCAAAGCCTTGTTCTGGCCCGTGCTGCTGGTCGCGTTGGGGTTCGGTACTTACGAAGGTGCACAGCGCTTGCTGCCGTACGCCGACCGGCCGATCACCAAGATCAACGTGCAGGGCGATTTGAGTTACATCAGCCAGCAAGCGGTGCAGCAGCGGATCGCCCCTTATGTGGCGGCGAGCTTCTTCACCATTGACCTGGCGAGCATGCGTACCGAGCTGGAACAGATGCCATGGATTGCACACGCCGAAGTGCGTCGCGTCTGGCCTGACCAAGTGGTGATTCGCCTGGAAGAGCAACTGCCCGTGGCCCGCTGGGGCGACGAAGCGCTGCTGAACAACCAGGGGCAGGCGTTTACGCCGCGTGAATTGGCCAACTACGAACATTTGCCACAGCTGTTCGGCCCACAACGGGCCCAGCAGCAAGTGATGCAGCAGTATCAGGTGTTGAGCCAGATGTTACGGCCATTGGGCTTCTCGGTTGCCCGGCTGGAATTGCGTGAACGCGGCAGCTGGTTTTTGACCACTGGCGCGGGTAGCGCGGGCCCTGGGATCGAGCTGTTGCTGGGACGCGATCACCTGGTGGAAAAGATGCGCCGCTTCATTGCCATCTACGACAAGACGCTTAAAGAACAGATTACGAACATTGCGCGCATCGACCTGCGTTATGCCAACGGCCTGGCCGTTGGCTGGCGGGAACCTGTAGCGCCCACGACGGCCCAACGCGCTGTCGCGAAGAATTGAGAAGAGGCAGGACCATGGCAAACGTGCAAAGCGGCAAAATGATCGTCGGTCTGGATATCGGTACCTCCAAGGTGGTGGCGCTGGTAGGCGAGGTCGCGGCCGATGGCCAACTGGAAATCGTCGGGATCGGTACGCATCCCTCCCGCGGCCTGAAGAAGGGCGTGGTGGTGAATATCGAGTCCACCGTGCAGTCCATTCAGCGTGCGATCGAAGAAGCGCAACTGATGGCTGGCTGCCGGATTCACTCGGCGTTCGTCGGTGTGGCGGGCAATCACATTCGCAGCCTGAACTCCCACGGCATCGTGGCGATTCGTGATCGCGAAGTCAGCTCGGCCGACCTTGAGCGCGTGCTCGATGCGGCCCAGGCCGTGGCCATTCCGGCGGATCAGCGCGTACTGCACACGCTGCCGCAGGATTACGTGATCGATAACCAGGAAGGCGTGCGCGAGCCTTTGGGCATGTCCGGCGTACGTCTGGAAGCCAAGGTCCACGTGGTCACCTGCGCGGTGAACGCGGCACAGAACATTGAGAAATGCGTGCGTCGTTGCGGCCTGGAAATCGACGACATTATTCTCGAGCAACTGGCTTCGGCGTACTCGGTACTGACCGATGACGAGAAAGAGCTGGGCGTGTGCCTGGTGGACATCGGTGGCGGTACCACCGACATCGCGATCTTCACCGAAGGCGCGATCCGTCACACCGCGGTGATCCCGATTGCCGGTGATCAGGTGACCAACGACATCGCCATGGCGTTGCGCACACCGACCCAGTACGCCGAAGAAATCAAGATCCGCTACGCCTGCGCCCTGGCCAAACTGGCCGGCGCCGGTGAAACCATCAAGGTCCCAAGCGTCGGTGATCGTCCGCCGCGCGAGCTGTCCCGTCAGGCCCTGGCCGAAGTGGTCGAGCCGCGTTACGACGAGCTGTTCACGCTGATCCAGGCCGAGCTGCGTCGCAGCGGCTACGAAGACCTGATCCCGGCCGGCATCGTGCTGACCGGCGGTACGTCGAAGATGGAAGGCGCGGTCGAGCTGGCCGAAGAGATTTTCCACATGCCGGTTCGCCTGGGCGTACCGCATGGCGTCAGAGGTCTGGACGACGTAGTGCGCAACCCGATTTATTCCACCGGTGTTGGCTTGCTGATGTATGGCCTGCAAAAGCAGTCCGATGGCATTTCCTTCTCCGGGATCAGCAGCAGTCGCGATAGCTACAACAACGACGAGGCCAAGAGCCCGTTGATCGATCGCATCAAAAGCTGGGTCCAGGGCAATTTCTGAAGATTTACCGCAACACCGTGACACCGCAGCACCGTTGTACGCAGTAGGCGCAGTAGGCGAAAAAAACTAGAGAATGTAAGGAGAGGGAAAATGTTCGAACTCGTAGACAACATCCCCGCAAGCCCGGTTATTAAAGTTATCGGTGTTGGCGGTGGCGGCGGAAACGCTGTGAATCACATGGTCAAGAGCAACATTGAAGGCGTTGAGTTCATCTGCGCCAACACTGATGCCCAGGCGCTGAAAAACATCGGCGCGCGGACCATCCTGCAATTGGGCACCGGCGTGACCAAGGGTCTGGGTGCTGGCGCGAACCCTGAGGTCGGTCGTCAGGCCGCTCTGGAAGACCGCGAGCGCATCGCTGAAGTGCTGCAAGGCACGAACATGGTGTTCATCACCACCGGCATGGGCGGCGGTACCGGTACCGGTGCTGCGCCGATCATTGCTGAAGTGGCCAAGGAAATGGGGATCCTCACCGTTGCGGTGGTGACTCGTCCGTTCCCGTTCGAAGGCCGCAAGCGTATGCAGATCGCCGATGAAGGCATCCGCGCGCTGAGCGAAAGCGTCGACTCGTTGATCACCATCCCCAACGAGAAGCTGCTGACCATCCTGGGTAAAGACGCAAGCCTCTTGTCGGCTTTCGCCAAGGCTGACGACGTACTGGCCGGTGCCGTTCGCGGTATCTCCGACATCATCAAGCGTCCAGGCATGATCAACGTCGACTTCGCCGACGTCCGTACCGTCATGAGCGAAATGGGCATGGCAATGATGGGCACTGGCTGCGCCAGCGGTCCGAACCGTGCACGTGAAGCGACTGAAGCGGCAATCCGTAACCCGCTGCTCGAAGACGTCAACCTGCAAGGTGCACGCGGCATCCTGGTGAACATCACCGCCGGTCCTGACCTGTCTCTGGGTGAGTACTCCGACGTGGGTAGCATCATCGAAGCCTTCGCTTCCGAGCACGCGATGGTCAAGGTCGGTACTGTTATCGATCCGGACATGCGCGACGAATTGCACGTGACTGTGGTTGCCACAGGCCTGGGCGCAAAAATCGAGAAACCTGTGAAGGTCATCGACAATACCGTTCAAACCTCCATGTCTGCTGCCGCACCTGCTGCCGCACGTCAGGAAATGCCGTCGGTCAACTACCGCGACCTGGATCGTCCAACCGTGATGCGCAACCAGGCTCAGGCCGGCGCAGCGGCGGCGGCGAAACTCAATCCGCAAGACGATTTGGACTACCTGGACATCCCGGCATTCCTGCGTCGTCAGGCCGATTGATGGAATGTATCAGGGCTATGAAGGTGATTGGTGTTCAGCAAAGGTCTGGTCTGCTATTATCGCCAGCCTTTGTTGATACCAGTTCGCAATTTGCGCTGAAGCGGCCCAAGCCATGATTAAACAACGCACCCTGAAAAATATTATCCGTGCCACAGGTGTAGGCCTGCACTCCGGGGAGAAGGTATACCTGACCCTCAAGCCAGCACCTGTAGACACCGGCATCGTGTTTTGTCGTGCCGACCTGGACCCTGTGGTGCAGATTCCTGCTCGCGCGGAAAACGTTGGTGAAACCACTATGTCGACGACACTGGTCAACGGTGACGTCAAAGTGGACACGGTGGAGCATTTGCTCTCGGCCATGGCTGGCCTGGGCATCGATAACGCCTACGTCGAGCTCTCCGCGTCCGAAGTCCCGATCATGGATGGTAGCGCTGGACCCTTCGTATTCCTGATTCAATCGGCTGGCCTGGAAGAACAGGACGCAGCCAAGAAGTTCATCCGGATCCTGCGTGAAGTGACAGTGGAAGACGGCGACAAGCGCGCCACTTTCGTCCCTTTCGAAGGTTTCAAAGTGAGCTTCGAGATCGATTTCGATCACCCGGTGTTTCGTGACCGCACTCAAAGTGCCAGCGTGGATTTTTCCAGCACTTCGTTTGTAAAAGAAGTCAGCCGCGCCCGGACCTTTGGCTTCATGAGTGATATCGAGTACCTGCGCAAGCACAACCTCGCACTCGGCGGTAGCGTTGAAAACGCCATCGTGGTCGACGCGGATGGAGTACTGAACGAAGACGGTCTTCGCTACGAAGACGAATTCGTGAAGCACAAGATCCTCGATGCAATTGGTGACCTCTACCTGCTGGGCAATAGCCTGATTGGTGAGTTCAAAGGCTTCAAGTCGGGCCACGCACTGAACAACCAGCTTCTGCGCAAATTGATTGAGCAGAAAGATGCTTGGGAAGTCGTGACGTTTGAAGACGCCAGCACTGCACCGATCTCTTACATGCGTCCTGTTGCGGCCGTGTAAGCAAAAACCTCTCTAGTTTTTAAAGGCTGCCTTCGGGTGGCCTTTTTTTATGGGTGCGCCAGGCATGGCGCGTTGCGCGCAAGCGCAACCAGCTTGGCTGTGGTGGCCACGCTGGTGACTTGGAGGTGGACGTCTTCTACACCCGACAAAAGGGAAGTGTTAGCCAAGGGCAATGATGCTGTGGACGGCCGTGCGTTATTTTTCGGTAGTATGCCAAGTGGCGCATCAGAAGATTTTCAGGGTTAACAGATCCAGGTCAAAATGGCTTTGCAGCATCACCAGCAAGATCAGTGACGTGCATGTCGCCTGACCTACAACCCCCGGATGGATCTGCTGAGCAGCCGGCAGTCATTGCTCGGAGCCCGTGCTCACGGCCTGCAAGGTACTGCGCACCTGGCCTGGGCTACTACCGGTGACGCGCCGAAACCAGTGACCAAACGAATCGCCCGAGGCAAATCCCAGGTGCTGCGCCAGGGTCTCGTTGGTGTTCTCGACCGCCAGGCCACGGTATGCCTCCACGAGCAGCAGACGGTTGTGCCAGTCCGTATAACGTAAACCGGTATCCTTGCGAAACAGACGTGCCAGAGTCCGCTCGGTGGCGCCTACCTCGCGACCCCATTCGGTCAGGTTCCTACGCATCCCAGGCTTGGCAATCAGTTGCTCGGTGACACGCTTGAGCCGTGCGTCACGCGGTAAAGGCAGGACCATATTGCTGGGCGCCAGTTCTTCGATGTCCTCGAACAACAATTGCAACATGCTGCCGCGCCGTTGTTCGGAAAGCGGCCGAGTGCTTTCCTCGGCCAATCGGTCGCACAGGGCGATAATCAGCAGGGATGCATCGATCAGCTTGATGCTCGGAGAGAAGCGTTCGCACAACTCCGGGCCAAGGTACAAGACCGTGAGGTCTACCTGGGTGTAAGCCTCACCAGAGTGCAAGGTCTGTGGCGGAATCCAGACCGCCATTCCCGGTTTGAGCAACCAGCGTTGCTCAAGGGCATTGCCATGGAGCACGCCCTTTTTCACTAACACGAATTGTCCGAGGTGGTGTCGATGAGGCTCGCTCTCCCCATCGGCCATCTTGGTCAACTGCCTTTCAATAACTAATGCTGTGTGATCCATGTCAGCGAAATGCATTGCTACTCCGTCTACCTTTGTTGCGGTCCGCCGCGCGAAGGCAGTCCAAAGGCAAAGAGTAAACCGACCGTCATCAAAAGACCTAGCAGCAGGAAAGTGATCTGGTAGGCCAGGTTGGGCGGCAGGTACAGCGCAATAGCCACCATCGCATTGACGCCGAACGCCGCGCCAAGGTTACGCAGAAATTGCACCGTGGACGTGTAGGCTCCCAACTGATCATGCGGGGCGCTGTTCTGCGCGAGCACCAGGGTCGTAGTGGCCGTCAAGCCCATCCCCAGCCCGACCAGTATCTGGCCTGCACCAATGGCCAACCACTGCGACCATTGCAGTCCCGCAGCCACCCCTATGCAACCGAGCATCAGCATCGACATCCCAACTATCGCCATGGGCCTGAAGCCGACGCTCGACAGACGCTTGCCACAGACGGTCGCGCCTACCACCCAGCCTAACGCTGCCAGCATGATCAGCACCCCTGTCGATAATGCGCTGCCCGCCGAACGGCTGAGAGCGATGGGCAACAAGCTGACCGTGGCGTACAAGCCGATACTCGAGATAACCACCAAGGCCATGACCGCTCCCAGCGCTGGCCGATCAAAGAACCCCAATGGCACCGGACTGCCGGCGGGTGCCGCGCGGACTCGAGCGACCAGTGCTACAAGACTGATGAGCATCACGATCGCCAGCGTCTGTATCGGGTGCGCGATCATGTCAAGGTGCTGACTGCTCAACATGAACAGTCCCGCACACGCGGCGATGGCCAAAAAAAACTGCGCTATGGGATCTACGGTCCTGGCTGATTGACCTCGGCCGATCACGGGTGTGAAAAGCAGCACCATCAATGCCAGAAAGCCCAGTGGCAGATTGAGCCAAAAAACTGCACGCCAGCTCAAGGTGCTGCCCAGTACAGTACCGGCAACAGGGCCCAATACTGCAGCCAGGCCCCAGACGCTGCTGAGCATTCCCTGCATGCTGGCACGCTTTGGCCCTTCGAAGAGCGATGCCAGCATCGAGTAGGAAAGAACGATGATGCCACCGGCCCCGATGCCTTGCAGGGCTCTGCCTGCAATCAGCATGACCATGCTCTGGCTACTGGCAACCACTGCCGACGTAGCGATGAAGATCAGCAGGCTGCCTTTCATCATCGAAGAAATTCCGAACCGATCAGCCAGTGCGCCGGCCAGCGGCGCAATCAGTGCCAGAGGCAGCAAGAAGCCCGAGACAACCCAGGGATAGAGCGTTGTATCCTGCATTTGCGCATTGATCTGCGGCAGTATGGTGCTGACTGCAGTGCTGTCCATGGCAGCGAGAAACAGAGCGACGAGCACGGCCAGGACACTCAAGGAATGCTTCTCCTGGCTGATCGAGTCAATGGGTGCAAGCGTTTGCGGCTTCATGCCGGCGTCCTCAGAGGAAGTATTGGGTGTGAATCGCGTTGGCCCTGGAAAACTCCCACACGATGGCCGCAGTATCGAATTCCATGTGCTCATCGACATTGCGAATCAGGTCGTGCGACTGGAAGATCTCTTTGAAGCGCAGGCGGTTAGCGTTCCGCTCGTGCGGTCGCGACGGGAAATCAGCTTACGTAACGGCCAGGGTTACGAAAATGCTCAATCAGGACAACTAATCGAATGAAACGGACGACGGCTATCGGTCATGCTTCAGCACTCTCGACGTCCTGACAATGACTCAATCAATGGTCTTTTTTGAGAACCTGCATTGCGCTGGAGGCTGCTCAAAGGAAAAAGGCCAACGCTCGGCATTGGCCTTTTTATGGTTCTTTTAAAAGATCGCAGCCTGCGGCAGCTCCGACGACTGGCTGCGATCTTTCAATTGGCGACCACTTGGTTGCGCCCTCCGTACTTGGCCTGATACAGCGCTTTGTCGGCTGCATGCATCAGGTTTTCCAGGCTCTCGCCCGGTTGCCCTGTCGAGGTGCTGAGGCCGATGCTGACGGTGATGGGGGACTCGTCGCCTTCGAACGGTGGCAGTTGCTCGACTGCCGCGCGGATATTTTCGGCAATCCGCAGGGCTCCGGCGCTGTCAGTCTCGGCCAGCACCACGGAAAACTCCTCACCGCCATAGCGCGCAGCGAGATCGGAGGGGCGACGGATGTTTTCGCTGATCACCCGGGCGAGTACGCGCAACGCATCGTCGCCGCCGTGATGGCCGTGACGGTCGTTGAACGACTTGAAGTGATCGGCGTCGATCATCAGCACTGACAGCGGCTTGCCCGAGCGCTGGGCACGGGACCATTCGCGGTTCAGGGCCTGGTCGAGGGTCCGCCGGTTTGCCACGCCGGTGAGGGCGTCGACGGCGGCCTGTTGCGCCAGTTCCTGCTCGGCGTGATGGCGCAGGCGAAATTCGCGGCACAGCAGCAAGGTCAGCCACATCAAGCCGATACACAACACCCCGGTTGCGCCACTGATCACGTACGCCGTGCGCTTCCAGCTGGCGAAGATTTCGTCCATGGAGAGTGCGACGCTGACCGTCAACGGCAGGTTGCCGACGCGCGAGAAGGTGTACAGGCGTTCCTGGTGGTCCATGCTCGACAGGCTGCTGAAGCTGCCACTGCCTTCACGCATGATGCGTATGACGTTGGGTCGATTGCCGAAACTCTTGCCGATGCTGGCATCGGTCAGCATGGGCTTTTGCGCCAGCAGTATGCCGTCCTTGTCGAGCACGTTGAGGGTACTGTTAGAGCCGATGTCCAGGCTGCTGAACAGCTCGTCAAAGTACTCCAGTTGCATGGACGCGACGGCAACGCCAAGAAACTCCCCGGTGGGCGAAGAGATGCGCCGGCTGAAGCTGATGCGCCACTGATCGTTCTCGGGGCAGTCGCAACGGGGTTTGAACGGGCGACTGATAAACATCCCGTTATCGCTGTTGCTGACGTGGGCCTGGAAGTAGTCACGGTCTGCAAAATTGCCCGATTTGGGCTGAATCGACGACGAGTTGGCGATCACATCGCCGTGCTTGTCGAGCAGCAGCACATCACCCTTGTAGCGTGCAGTACTTGCGCGGTCGAACAGCACCAGGTGGCGGATCTGCGCCGAAACCTTCTGCAGGTCGTCACGTTGGGCGGCAGCGATCAATCCTTGCAGTGACAGGTCATAGAGCTCGACGTTGCGCAGCACATCGGCATCGATCAGTTGCACGATGTTGGTCGCACCCCGCGTGGCCGCCTGCATGGCATTGGCGTGTTCGCGGATCAGCAGGAAGGTGACGATGGCGATGATCGCGACGACGGTCAGTGAACTGCCGAGAATCAGCAGCAATTCCGGTCGGCGGGCAGAGCCTGTTATGGCGTGGTGTGTGCGGTTTGCACTCATGGTTCTGATTTCTGCACAGGGACATCATCAGCGTAGTTCCCGGACACACCGGGCGGCATTGCAGATATCAGTTCGTTTATCTCAGTGCATGTATAGATCCCGGATACAAAAAAGGCCAGCACCGGTGCTGGCCTTTTTGTGAATTTTCTCAGAAAACGTTCAGTGGGTAGTCGACGATCACCCGGTATTCATCGGTGTCGGTATCCAGCGCACCATAGCCGTTGCCGCCACGGTTGGTGGCCCATTGCAGGCGCAGCGCCAGATCTTTGGCTGTGCCGCCCTGGACCACGTACTTGAGATCGACATCACGCTCCCAGTGTTTGGCATTTTTACCCGCTTCGTTATAGAAGCTGGCATAACCGCGACTGTTCGGGTCGACCTTGCTCAGGTCCAGCGTGCCACGCGAATACGACACGGCCGAGGTCAGGCCCGGCACACCGACGCCAGCGAAATCATAGGCGTACCTGAGCTTCCACGAACGCTCGTTCGGGCCGTTGAAGTCCGAATACTGCTGCGAGTTGTCGAGGAAGATGCTGTCGCCCTGGGCGATGTAATCGAACGGCGTGTTGCCGTTCACGCGCTGGTAAGCGGCGGTGACGCTGTGGCTACCGACGCCCACGGTGAAGTGCAGGCTGTAGGTGTTGTTGTCGATTTTGCCGAGCAGCGCATCGCCGGTGTCCTGGGTGTGATAGTAGTGCAGGCCCGGATTGAAGCTGACCAGTTCGTTGACTGCGTAGGTGTAGTCCAGGTCGTAGTAGTACTGGTGCCAGATGTCCTTGAGCTCGGACGCATAGAGGCTGCTGGTCAGGCCCGGCAGACCGCTCCAGGCCACACCGGCCCAGTTCAGGTGCTGGCTTTTGTCGCCGTCCGCCAGTTTGCCGTAGGACGTCCCGATGCGCTGGTGCCCGCTCTGGTTGTAAGGCTTGGTGAAGCTCGCCTGGCCGCCTTCGATCAGCCAGCCGTCGAAGCTGTGGTTGGTCAGGCTGACGCCACGAAAGGTCTGCGGCAGCATGCGGCTCATGCCGCCGGCGATCACCGGGTTGTTCAGGAACAGGTCGCCGGCTTTCAGTTCAGTGTCCAGGGCGCGCATTTTCAGGGTACCGCCAGCGCTTGAAAACGAGCCCGGTGCTTTGCCGCTGTCATCGCTGATCGGCAGGATACTCGAGCCACCGGTGCCGCCACCGCCGTCGAGTTTGAGCCCGAGCATGGCGTTGGCATCCACGCCAAAACCGACCGGGCCCTGGGTGTAGCCCGATTCGAAGAGACCGAGGAAACCCTGGCCCCATTCGATGTTGTCGTTAGTCTGCTGCTGACGGTTGCGGTTCAGGTAGTAGTTGCGGGCGTTGAGTTTAAGGCTCGAACCTTCAACGAAACCTTCGTGGCGGGAATCGTCGGCGGCCTGGACAGGTGCGGCCATCGTTGCGGCCATTGCAATGAACAGCGGACTGAGTTTGAGGGTGATGCTCACGCGGGATACAGCTCCTTGGGTCAATAACAAGCGTTGTTATAGTTAATAATCCGGGTATTTCTTATTGGGTAATAACGAAGGAATGCCTGACAAATACACAACGAAAAAAAGCCGCTGATAGCAGCGGCTTGAAGACAACTTCTCAAGGGAAAGAGCCCTGAGAAGTGTCGAGGGAAACTGAGTGGTGTTGCMGATCAGCTGTCTTTTCCAACCTGTGGTTGAGACTGATCAGCCGATGTTTGACGGGTTTGCTCGGGTTTCTGTGCTTTTGCGGTCAGTTCAGCCTGGGACTTGTCGAAGGCTGCGGCGCGTGCGGCATTATGCGCGACAAATGCCGGCGACTCTTCAGCCATGGCAAAGGGAGACAACAACAAGGACGACAAAACGAAAGCGCTGGCAATACCCATACTGTTGGACATCTTGAAAACCTTCTTGCTTGGCAAGTGCTGTTTGGTGTGGCCAAGGTAAAGGTCTTGGGGGGTGGGAAAAAGAGCGGATTGCATAAAGGACTGTTGCATCAAGAGCAACAGTAGGTGGGGCTGCAAATACCTGTAGCAGCTGCCGAAGGCTGCGTTCGGCCGCGCAGCGGTCGTAAATCCTGTCTACACGGATTACCTGAAAAACCGCAGCGCATGATTTCACGACTGCTGCGCCCGAACGCGGACCGAGCCGAACGCAGGCTGCGCCAGCTGCTACAGGGGGGGATGTAGCAGTGGGGGAATCAAATCGGCAAATAGATTCCGAACGTATTCACGCCGTTATCGCTGCGCACAAACACATTGCCGCCGTGCATCAGCGCAATCGCCTTGACGATGGCCAGCCCGAGGCCATGGTTGGCGCCGCTGTTGCTGCGCGAGGCGTCGACCCGGTAGAAACGCTCGAACAAGCGCGGCAAGTGTTCGCTGGCGATGGGCTCGCCGGGGTTGGCGACGCCGATACTGACCTGATGTTCCTGAACATCGATCTTCACCCGGATGACCTGGCCGGGAGCCGTGTGCTGCACCGCGTTGTTCAGCAGATTGATCAACGCCCGGCGCAGGTGCGCGATTTCGATCTGCACCTGGGCATCGCCGCTGACCTGAACCTTGACCTGCGCGTCCTCAAGGATGAAATCCAGGTAGTCCAGGGTGGTGGCGACTTCGTCCGCAAGCGAGGTGGTGGTCAGTTTGGTGGCCTTGCTGCCCTGGTCGGCGCTGGCCAGAAACAGCATGTCGTTGATGATCGAGCGCAGCCGTTCGAGTTCTTCGAGGTTCGATTGCAGCACTTCGAAGTAGTGCTCCGCCGAGCGCCCACGGGTCAGGGCAACCTGGGTCTGGCCGATCAGGTTGGTCAGCGGCGAGCGCAGTTCGTGGGCGACATCGGCATTGAACGATTCAAGTCGCGTGTAGGCTTGTTCGACCCGCTCCAGCGTCGAGTTGAACGAGCTGACGAACTGATTGAGTTCTGGCGGCAGCGGCGACAGTTGCAGTCGTGAGGACAGCAACGGCGGTGCCAGTCGTTGAGCTTCCTGCGACAACTTGATCAACGGTTTGAGGCCGATTCGCGCCACCCAGTAACCCAGCGCCGAGGCCAGCAGCACACCGATGATTGCCAGGCTGATCAAGGCGATCAGCAAGTGATGCTGGGTCTCATAGAAGGTTTGCGTGTCGATGCCGATCATGAAGCGCAGCGGTGGACGCTGGTCCTTGGCCGGAAACTGGCTGACCAGCACTTTCATCGGATAGGGTTGACCCGGCAGTTGTACGTCGCGCTTGCCGGTTGGCCCTTGCGCCAAGGCACGGATCTGCGGGGTGATGTTGCCGTATTCGTAGTTGGCATCGCCGCTGATGATCCAGAAACTGATGCGCTTGTCCTCTTCGCCAAGCAGGTTGAGTTTGTTGTTGATCTTCACCCAGTGCTCTGGCGTACCGAAGCGCCCGACCGTGGATTCGAGCACGCTGTAACGCGCATCCAGTTCGGCTGCCGGCAACAGCGCCAGGCCTTTTTCGACCTGTTGATACAGCGCCCAGCCGATCAACAGAAATACCAGCGCCGCCACCAGCGTGAACATGCCGCTCAGGCGCAGGGCGATTGAATTACGAGGCACTGCGGCTCTCCAGCACATAGCCCATGCCGCGAATGGTGTGCAGCAGTTTCTCTTCGAACGGCCCGTCGATTTTCGCCCGCAGACGCTTGATCGCAACTTCGACGACGTTGGCGTCGCTGTCGAAATTGATGTCCCAGACCATCTCGGCAATCGCGGTTTTCGAGAGAATTTCACCCTGACGCCGGGCCAGCACGCTGAGCAGCGAGAACTCCTTGGCGGTCAGGTCCAGCCGCGTACCGGCACGGGTGGCCTTGCGGCTGATCAAGTCAATCCACAGGTCGGCAATGGTCACTTGCACCGGCTCGTGGCCACCGCTACGGCGGGTCAGCGCTTGCAGGCGGGCGACCAGTTCGAGAAACGAAAAGGGTTTGCCCAGATAATCGTCGGCGCCATCGCGTAGGCCTTTGATCCGGTCTTCGACACGCTCGCGGGCGGTCAGCATGATCACCGGGGTCTGTTTGCGGGCACGCAGGGCGCGCAGCACGCCGTAGCCGTCGAGACCCGGCAGCATCACGTCGAGGATGATCACCGCGTAATCGTTTTCGAGCGCCAGGTGCAAACCTTCGACGCCGTCCGGCGCCCGGTCCACGGTGTAACCCTGTTCGGTCAGGCCGCGGTACAGATAATCCGCGGTTTTCTCTTCGTCTTCGATAATCAGAACGCGCATGACCCGCCTCAGTGTGTAGTCGCCAGCGCAGGCGCTGGTGTGGAGCGATGGAACACCCGCTCAAGCCATAAGTATATGACTGGCGTGGTAAACAGCGTCAGCGCCTGGCTGACCAGCAAGCCGCCGACCACCGCGATCCCCAGTGGTTGGCGCAGTTCGGCACCGGTGCCGTAGCCGAGCATCAGCGGCAGGGCGCCGAGCAGGGCGGCGAGGGTGGTCATCATGATCGGCCGGAACCGCGTGAGGCATGCCTCGAAAATCGCCTCTTGCGGGGACAGCCCGCGATTGCGCTGGGCGTCGAGGGCGAAGTCGATCATCAGGATGCCGTTCTTCTTGACGATACCGATCAGCAGCACCAGGCCGATCAACGCCATGATCGAGAAGTCCTGGCCGAGGATCCACAGCAATATCAAGGCGCCGAGACCGGCCGAAGGCAAGGTCGAGATGATGGTCAGTGGGTGCACGAAGCTCTCATAGAGCACGCCAAGAATGATGTACACCGCCACCAGCGCCGCCAGAATCAGCCACGGCTGGCTGGCCAGTGAACTCTGGAACGCCTGGGCCGCGCCCTGGAAATTGCCATTGACCGAGGCCGGCATGCCGATGTCGTTCTTCGCCTGGTTGAGCAAAATCACCGCATCGCCCAACGCCACGCCAGGCGCGAGGTTGAACGACAGGTTGGCGGCCGGGAACATGCCGTCGTGGGCGATGGACAACGGGCCGATGGTCGGCGCATCGAATCGGGCCAGCGCCGACAAAGGCACCATCTCGCCACTCAGCGGCGAGCGCAGGTAGAAATAGGCGAGGCTTTCGGCCTTGCCGCGTTGGCGGGTGTCGAGTTCGAGAATGACGTTGTACTGGTTGATTTCGGTCTGGAACTCGTTGACCTGCCGCTGACCGAAGGCGTCATAAAGCGCCTCGTCGACATCGCTGGCGGTCAGCCCGAAACGTGCCGCAGCGGCACGGTCGATGTGGATGTGGGTGATGCTGCCGCCCAATTGCAGGTCGTTGGAAATGTCGCGGAACGCCGGGATGCTGCGCAGTTTTTCGGTCAGGCGCTGGGTCCAGAGGTTAAGCGTCGGGCCGTCGTTGCTCTTGAGCACGTATTGATACTGGGCGCGGCTGGGGCCGGAGCTGAGGTTGATGTCTTGCCCGGCGCGCAGGTACAGCACAATGCCCGGGACCTTCAGCAGTTGCGGACGAATCCGGTCGATGAAGGCGCTGGCGGACACATCGCGGTCGCCGCGTTTTTTCAAGGAGATCCAGAAGCGCCCGTTGGCGATGGTCTGGTTGCTGCCGGAAACACCCACCGAATGCGAAAAGGTCTGCACTGCCGGGTCGGCGGCGACGATGTCGGCCAGGGCCTGGTGCTTTTTCACCATCTCCGGAAACGACACGTCGGCGGCGGCTTCGGTGGTGCCGAGGATAAAACCGGTGTCCTGTATCGGGAAGAAACCTTTGGGGATAAACACGTAGCCGGCAACCGCCATGCACAGCGTCAGGCTGAAGATCCCCAGCATCAGTTTCTGATGCGCCAGGGCCCGGCGCAGTGCGCGTTCATACAGCGCGAGCAGGCGTTCACCGAAACCGGGTTTGGCGTGGGCATCGTGTACCGGCGCGCGCATGAACAGGGCGGCCATGGTCGGTGCCAGGGTCAACGACACCACCACCGAAATCATGATGGTCGAAGTGGCGGTGAGGGCGAACTCCTTGAACAACCGGCCGACCACGCCGCCCATGAACAGCAGCGGAATAAACGCCGCGACCAGCGAGAAGCTGATCGAGACCACGGTAAAACCGATCTCGCCAGCGCCCTTGATTGCGGCCTCGCGCATGCCGTCGCCGGCCTCCAGGTGGCGGTGAATGTTCTCCACCACCACAATCGCATCGTCGACCACAAACCCCACGGAAATGACGATCGCCACCAGCGTCAGGTTGTTCAGGCTGAAGCCCATGATGTACATCAGCGCGATACTGGCGATCAGCGAGACCCCGAGTACGCTGGAAACGATCAGCGTCGCCGACCACTGGCGCAGGAACAGCGCCATCACCGCGACCACCAGCAGGACCGCGATCARCAGGGTGACTTCGACTTCGTGCAGCGAAGCGCGGATGGTCTGGGTCCGGTCGATCAGCACGTTGACCTGTATCGACGCCGGAAGCATCGCTTGCAGGCCCGGCAACGCGGCTTGAATCCGGTCCACGGTGTCGACGATGTTCGCGCCCGGTTGTCGCAGGATCACCAGGTTGACCCCCGGCCGATCGCCGGACCAGGCCTGGACGTAGGCGTCTTCCGAGCCACTGACCACGGTGGCGATGTCCCGGAGCTGGACCGGTGCGCCGTTCTTGTAGGAGACGATGAGCTGACCGTACTCGTCGGGATGGAACAGCTGATCGTTGGTCGATAGCGTGGAAATGCTCGACTCACCGTACAGCGCGCCCTTGGCCAGGTTGAGGCTGGTTTTCTGAATGGCCAGGCGCACATCGGCCAGGGTCAGGCCGATGGCGGCAAGTTTGTCGGCCGAGGCCTGGACCCGGATCGCCGGGCGTTGCTGGCCAGTGATGTAGATCTGGCCGACGCCGTCGATCTGGCTCAATTGCCGCGCCAGCAGGGTTTCGGCGTAGTCGCTGAGTTCGGTGCCGGGCATTTGCGTCGAACTGACGCTGAGGATCAGTACCGGGCTGTCGGACGGGTTGACCTTGCGCCAGGTCGGCAGCGTCGGCATGTCCTTGGGCAGTTTGCCGGCGGCGGTGTTGATCGCGGCCTGAACTTCCTGCGCGGCAGTGTCGATGCTTTTGTTGAGGGTGAATTGCAGGGTCAGGTTGGTCGAACCCAAGGCGCTGCTGGAGGTCATCTGGGTCATGCCGGGGATGGCGCTGAATTGCACCTCCAACGGTGTCGCCACCGACGAAGCCATGGTGTCGGGGCTGGCGCCGGGCAACTGCGCGGCGACCTGAATGGTCGGGAACTCGGCTTCCGGCAACGGGGCGACGGGCAGGCGCGGGAAGGCGATCAGGCCCAGCAGCACCAGGGCGAAGGTCAGCAGTGCCGTGGCGACCGGGTGGTCGATGCACCAGGCCGAAATGCCGCCATGGACTTTCATGGCTGTTGCTCCGCCGCAGTGCTTTGTGTGAGCGCTGGCGGCTCGCCGAGAATCTGCACGCTGGCCCCTGGCTTGAGCCGCGACTGACCATCGCTGACCAGCACATCACCGGCCTTAACCCCTGTGATGATGTTCAGCCCGCTGTCCTGATAGACCATTTGCACCGGAACCGATTCGACCTTGTCGCCGTTGACCCGGTAAACGAAATGCTGATCCAGCCCGCGCTGGACCACGGACGGCGGCACCACCAGCGCATGCTTGTCGACGGCGGTCTGGATCTTGAGGGTCACCAGTTGCCCGGGCCAGAGTTTTTGCCTGGCGTTGCTGAATTCGGCCTTGGCGCGAATGGTCCCGGTGTTGGCATTGATCTGGTTGTCGATGAGCATCAGGTGGCCTTCGCCGAGCAAGTCACCGGTCTGGCCATTGGTGTCGGCACCGAGGTAGGCATTCACGTCTGCAGGCGGGGTTGCGCTGATCAGCCGTTGCAGGGTTGGCAACATTTGCTGCGGCAGGGCGAACTCGACGGCAATCGGGTCGATCTGGGTGACCGAAAACAACCCTTGGGTATCGCTCATGCGCAGGAAGTTGCCTTCATCCACGGTGCGAATACCGACGCGACCCGTCACCGGCGAGCGAATCTGTGTGTAGGAGAGCTGCACCTGCGCCGCATCGATGGCCGCCTGATTGCCCTGCGCGGTGGCTTTCAACTGATTGACCAGGGCTTGTTGCTGGTCGTAGGTTTGTTTGGAGACGCCGTCATCGACACTCAGCAATTTGTAGCGTTTGAGGTTAACCTCGGCGACCTGCAACTGCGCCTGGTTTTCAGCCAGTTGCGCACGGGCCTGATCGAGGCTGGCGCGGATCGAGCGATCATCGATGGTCGCCAGCAGATCGCCGGCCTTCACCAGCTGACCCTCCTTGACCAGCAGCCGGGTGAGGATGCCATCGACCTGCGGACGAATAACCACACTGTGCAACGACAGCACCGAGCCAATCGCGCTGACATAGCGCGGCACGTCGCGTTCGACGACGCTGACCACCCGCACCGGAATCGCGGTGGGGGCCGCGAGTTTGCTCGTCGCCGGTTTGAGCGCAACGCCAATGGCCACGGCAGTGACCGTCACCAGCAGCGCGGCGATCAGCAGTTTTTTTCCTGGAATGGGCATGAGCATCGAACGCCGGGGCAAAAAGACGGGAAATAATGGCCTAGGGGGCGTTCTCAATTAGTTTCCCCACCGCGTTGTCGCCTTAAAGCGGGCCAGGCAAGGCGCAGGCCGCTGGGAATGGTTGTTCCCTTTCCAAGGCCTGCAACGCAGCCTGGCCCGCTTTAAGGCACAACCCGAAGGGCCGGGCCTGCTGTTGTGCAGGGCTGCGTTGCTCGAAGCTTATTTGGAATGACCAAACCACGCTTCTCGCGCCTTGCCCTGCACAACAGCAGACCCGGCGCGGCGGGGAAACTAATTGAGAACGCCCCCTAGTTATAGTCCTTCGTTGCGGTCAGCAGGGTGACGGCTAACTGACAGGGCTGTCAGCAAAGGTGACCATTCATGCACCGGGAGGTTAAAGATCACGGGCGCGCAGGTATACTGCCGGCCTTTCGCGGCCCACCCATCGGGCCCGACTCACTGTAACACCCGGAGCATTCATGACTTCCCCGATACAAGCGCCTGCTGCTGACGAACAGGCTGACCTGCCAGACAGCGTCGACTCCAGCGCCGACAGCGAAACCAAAGCCGTCATCCCGGCCTTCAAGTTCCCGTTCAAACCGGGCGAGTTGGCCTCCGCCAAAAACGCCAGTCAGCCGTGGTACAAGAACGGCGCCAAGAATGGCCACACCAAGGTCCCGGGCGCAGCGCCTCCTGGCACCCGTCGCTCGATGGGCAAGCGCTGAGTCGTCCCTCTCGGTTATAAATCTCAGGCCGCGCGCAACGAGATAAACGCATAGTTCAGCGGCTCGGCCGTGACCACGTGCGCGCCAGCGGCCTGCACTTGCTCAGCAATGTCGTTGCCTGACACGTGGAACAGCCATTCACCGACCGAACCGAGCAACGGCGCTGCCTGAACCTGATCAATCGCCGAGGCAAACGCCGCCATGTCCGGCAGGTAGGCGGTAAATCCGTCACCCTTGAGCGCTGTGGTGCGAATTCCCAGACGCTCGCAAATCGCCTCCTTGGCCTGAACATCGTCGCGGTCTGCCTGACGCGAGCGCTGGATCAGGTCGGCCAATGCCTGATCAACCAACTGACCGCCGACGATCAACGCAGGACCTTGCTCCCACGATTCGGGCGGGCAGTCCTTGGCGGTCGGTGTCAGCGGGATGTGCGGATTGATTTCCATCGGGTAGATGCGGCACACCAGCGGCCGGCGCTCGTAGATGCGGCAGAGGTTGTCTTCGTCAAGATTCCGGCAGCGACCGGCGTTGTACGCGGCAAAGGTAATCGCTACATGGGCCTGGGTCGCGCCGCTGGGCACCACCACGGAACGGCGTTCGGCGTGCTCGCGTTGCAAGGCCGGAAGGCCCAGGCCATTGCCGAGAAAACCTTCCACCAGCACGATCACGGCTCCGCCGTCAGCCGCCCACATCCGGGCCTCGGCGAGGGTCAGGGGCACATGGTGGTCGGTGCAGCACTTGCCGCAACCTACGCAGGAAAACGTCGTATTCATTAGGCGACCGGTCACATTCCAGAGGCGTCAGCGATGGCGGAAAACCACCGCGAGGGAGGGTGCCAAAGCAAGTTGTGCGCCAGTCGCTGGCCCTTGGGTGTGTGTTGGTCAAGGGCTGAGTATGCATGATCGTTTGATGTTGCCAGTGCGGAGCTCATCGCGAGCAGGCTCGCTCCCACAGTGGTTTTCGTTTTACACAGAATTTGCGTTCAATGAGATCAAATGTGGGAGCGAGCCTGCTCGCGATAGCGGTCTCAGTCTGGAACCTGCTCGCGACGAACCACGCGCATTCCAGCGCTTTCATAGAGGCGCTGAGCCCGGTGGTTATCTTCCAGGACCTTGAGGTCAACAAACCCTTCGCGCCGCTGTTGAAACACACTGAACGCATGCAACAACAACGCTCGTCCCAAGCCTTGTCCCTGAGCCCGTGGATGCACTACCAGGTTCTTGATGTAGGCGCTGGTCCAGCACTGGGCCACGCCGACAATGCCGTGGGCATCCGAGGCGATAAAACACAGCGCCGGGTCATATTCCGCATCGCTTTCAAAGCGCTCGCGCCACACCTCCAGCGCCGGTACTCGACCGCCGCCGTGTTGATAACCCTGTTCCATCAACCCGTGAACCGCTTCGGCCAGTTCGGGGCGGTATTGCTTCAGCACTATGCCTGGAGGCCAGGCAATGACGGGCAACACCCCGGCGAGGTCGCGCCGCAGCAGCAGACAATACTCCTCAGCCAAGGCTCAATGACCTTGTTCTTGCTGCGCGACGGCTTTTGCGGCGGTGATCAGGCATTTGGTCAGCTCTGGCGAGGAGAACTTGGTCAGTACTGCATTCGCCCCGGCCAGACGGGCTTTTTCGCTGTTCATCGCACTGTCCAGCGAAGTGTGCAGCAGGATATAGAGGTGGGAAAAGTCCGGGGTTTCACGCAGGGTCCGGGTGAAGGCATAACCGTCCATCTCGGACATTTCGATGTCCGAGACAATCAGGTTGATCTGCTGTGCAGTGCCTTGCAGGTCCAGCAGGCAGTCGATGGCCTCCCTGGCGCTGCGTGCGGTGTGGCATTGCAGGCCGAGGTTGCGCAGGGTGTGTACCGATTGTTGCAGCGCCACCTGGCTGTCATCGACCACCAGAATGCGCGCGTTGCCCAATACTTCGGCGTCTTCCATGCTCAGCTCGGTCGGGGCCATTTCGATTTGCGCCGGGGCGATGCCGTGGATGACTTTTTCGATGTCGAGCACCTGCACCAGCGTACCGTCGACCGAGGTCACGCCGGTGATGTACGAACGCACGCCACCGGAGCCGTAGGGTGGCGGGCGGATGTCGGTGGTCAGGCAATGGACGATCTTGCTTACCGCCTGAACGTGCAGACCCTGTTTGGAACGGCTGACGTCGGTGACGATCAGGCAGCCCCCATCCGGGTCCACCAGCGGCCGCTCGCCGATCGCCCGGCTCAGGTCGATGACCGACAGCGAGGCACCGCGCAGGGTGGCGATGCCTTTGACGTGCGGGTGTGACTCCGGCAGCTTGGTCAGCGGCGGGCAGGGGATGATTTCGCTGACTTTCAGCAGGTTGATCGCCATCAGCTTGCCGCTGCGCAAGGTAAAGAGCAGAAGCGAAAGTGAATCTGCGCGGGCTTTGTTGGAGGACATAAAAACCTTCTGAGGAAAAAGGTGATGGGCGATTGTGGGATCGCCAGCAACTATTGATATCGGGTTATCGACTTGATGGGGGCAGGCTTTAGAAATTCGGGTGAACGGTATGACGTCTTCGCGAGCAGGCTCGCTCCCACAGTGGATATTCGTCGTACACAATATGTGTGTCTCATGAAGATCAAATGTGGGAGCGAGCCTGCTCGCGAAGGGGCCTTCATTTCATGCCCAACCGCTTGGCCATCCGCCCGAGGTTCGCCCGGTCCAAGCCTAGCTCACGGGCGGCGCTGGCCCAGTTGTTTTGATGGCGCTCAAGACAAGCGGTGATCATCTGGCGTTGATAGTTTTCGGTGGCCTGGCGCAGGTCACCGAACACTTCAACGGTGGGCGCCGGTTCAATGCTGGTTGGTGCTGGGGGTGTTTCGAGGGGCGTGTGGGGCAAGTCCAGATCCGCCGCGCTCAGGCTGAGAATCTTTGGCCGTTCCCGTGAGTTGCCCAGCGCTTTCAAGGCACTGCGACCAATCAAGTGTTCCAGTTCGCGGACGTTGCCCGGCCAGCTGTAGGCCAGCAATGCCGCTTGGGCGTCGCTGCTCAGGCGCAGGCTGTTGAGGCCCATCCGCGAGCGGTTCTGTTCGAGAAAGTAACCGCTGAGCAGCAACACATCCCGACCACGATCACGCAGCGCCGGCACCAGCAGCGGGTAGACGCTGAGGCGATGGTAGAAGTCGGCGCGGTAGCGGCCGCTGCGCACTTCTTCGGCCAGGTCACGGTTGGTCGCGGCGATCAGGCGCACGTCGACCTGATGCTCCTTGTCCGAGCCCAAGCGCTGTAACTGACCGCTTTGCAGCACACGGAGCAATTTGGCTTGCACCGCCAGTGACAACTCGCCCACTTCATCGAGAAACAGCGTGCCGCCATTGGCCAGTTCAAATTTGCCACGTCGGTCGTTCAGCGCCCCGGTGAAGGCGCCGCGCACATGGCCGAACAATTCGCTTTCCACCAGGGTGTCGGGCAGCGCGGCGCAGTTGAGGCTGATGATCGGTTTGTCGGCACGCGGTGACGCGGCGTGGATCGCCTGGGCCACCAGCTCTTTGCCGACCCCTGTTTCGCCAGTGATCAGCACCGTCAGGTCGCTGCCGCCAACCAGGTTGATCTCTTCCACCAAGCGCTTGTGCGCTTTGCTCTGGCCGATCATTTCGCGACTCTGCTGACCGCTGGCCTGGCGATAGACCTCGGCGCGCTGGTGTTCGTCCTCTGCGCGATTGGCCAGCCGTTCGATACGTTCGGCGGCGTTGACCGTGGCGGCGGCGAGGCTGGCAAAGGCTTGCAAGGCGTCCAGCTCGATCGGTTCGAAGCGCTCCGGGTCCAGCGCATCGAGGGTCAGCAAGCCCCACGGACGCTCGTCGATAAACAACGGGCAACCCATGCAGTCGTGGACTTCCAGGTGATCGCCATGACCGTCGACCAAACCGTCATAAGGGTCGGGCAAGGTGCTGTCGCTGGGGAAGCGCGTCGGCTCCGAGCGGCTGAGCAACGCTTCAAAGCGCGGGTGTTCGCTGACCTTGAAGCGCCGGCCGAGGGTGTCGGTGCTCAGGCCATCTACCGCCAACGGCACCAGCCATTCACCGTCGAGCCGCAGCAGGGCGGCGGCATCGCAGGGGAGCAGGGCGCGCATGGCTTCGAGCAGGCGCCGGTAGCGCTCGCCTTCGGGCAATTCGCGGGAAAGGTCGGAGACCAGTGGCAACAACGCGGTGAGCAAGGGTTTTGCAGTCATATTGACTCCATGTAGTCGAGGTGACTATAAATCCGCTTGTGTCGTTATGACTACATGTTTATTAAGTTATTAATTTATATGATTTTAATTGTTGGCACAGAAACTGATACGTCATGGGTAGAAAACTATAAACCCAGTCGTTCAGGAGTACCCCCTTAATGCTTAGCGCTCAAGACCGTGCCATCGTCAAATCCACCGTACCGCTGCTGGAAAGCGGCGGCGATGCCCTGATCACTCACTTCTACCGCATGATGCTTTCCGAGTACCCAGAGGTTCGCCCGCTGTTCAACCAGGCGCACCAGGCCAGCGGCGACCAGCCACGGGCCTTGGCGCGCGGGGTGCTGATGTACGCGCGGCACATCGATCAGCTCGACCAGTTGGGCGACCTGGTGGCCAAGATCATCAACAAGCACGTTGCCCTGCAAATCCTGCCGGAGCACTACCCGATTGTCGGCGCTTGCCTGCTGCGGGCGATTTCCGAAGTGCTGGGTGACGAGATCGCCACGCCCGAAGTGATGAGCGCCTGGGGCGCCGCCTACAACCAACTGGCCGACATTTTGATCGGCGCCGAAACCGCGATCTACGACCAGAAAGCCGCAGCGGTCGGCGGCTGGCGCGGGGCGCGGGAATTCAAGTTGGCCAAGCGCGTGGAAGAGAGCGCGGAAATCACCTCGTTCTACTTTGAACCGGCGGACAAGGGACCGATCCTCGCGGCAGAACCGGGTCAGTACATCGGCATGAAACTGATCCTCGACGGCGAAGAAATCCGCCGCAACTACTCGCTGTCGTCCCTGGGCGACAACGGTCAGTACCGGATCAGCGTCAAGCGCGAAGAGGGCGGTCGTGCCTCGAATTACCTGCACGACCAGTTTCCTGTCGGCTCGAGCATCCTGCTGTTCCCGCCTGCGGGCGAGTTCACCCTGACCGCCAGCGACAAACCGCTGGTGCTGATCAGCGGCGGCGTCGGTATCACGCCAACCCTGCCGATGCTGGAAGCGGCGCTGGCCACCGAGCGTCCGGTGCACTTTATCCACTGCGCGCGTAACGGTGGCGTGCACGCCTTCCGCGACTGGATCGACGGCCTGGCCGAGCGTCACCCGCAACTCAAGCGCTTCTACTGTTACGCCGAAGATGACGGCGTCAGCCCGGCGGCGGATAAGGTCGGGCTGTTGAGTCAGGAGCTGTTGGCCGACTGGTTGCCGCAAGAGCGCGACCTGGATGCCTACTTCCTCGGCCCGAAAGGCTTCATGGCCGCGATCAAGCGCCACCTCAAGGCCTTGGGTGTGCCGGAGAAACAGAGCCGCTACGAGTTCTTCGGCCCGGCTGCTGCGCTGGAATAACGGTTGCGGCGACTCGGGGGACCGAGTCGCCTTTATCGCGAGCAGGCTCGCTCCCACATTGGAGCTGAAGCGTACGCAAGATGTGTGTTCACATCGGCCCAGTGTGGGAGCGAGCCTGCTCGCGATGGCCACACCACGGTCCCGAATCTTGCAAAACACCCGAAAGTTAATCCCTTCTTAACCCGCTTATCGTCTATTCCCCTCATCCACTGGCATGCGCCGGCTCTCAAAGGTCAGGGCCAGCGTGTAGACTTGCGGGCAATAGATAGTCAGAAGGGAAACGCGATGAATGAGGAAATGATGCGGTTGGGCCGTGAGCGGCGCTTCCTGGTGCTGCTGGGCATCATCTGCCTGGCGCTGATCGGCGGCGCGCTCTACATGCAAGTGGTGCTGGGCGAGGCGCCATGCCCGCTGTGCATCCTGCAACGCTATGCGCTGTTGCTGATCGCGATCAGTGCCTTTATCGGTGCCGCCATGCACACCCGTCGCAGCATCACCGTATTTGAAGGGCTGGTGGTGATCTTCGCCCTCGCGGGCGCTGCAGCGGCCGGGCATCACGTCTATACGCAGTTTTACCCGGCGGTCAGTTGCGGCATCGATGTGCTGCAACCGATTGTCGACGGCTTGCCGCTGGCGAAAATCTTCCCGCTGGGTTTCCAGGTCGACGGCTTCTGCGAAACACCGTACCCGCCGATCCTCGGCCTGTCGCTGGCACAGTGGGCGCTGGTGGCCTTCGTGTTGACCGTCGTGCTGGTGCCACTGCTCATTTCGCGTAACCGCAAACACCTGAACTGAGGCTTCTCGCCGCAGCCACAGGCCTTGAATAAAGCGCCCCGGACCTCGAAAAGAGGCCGGGGCGCTTTGCGTTTCAGCGGGTCTGTCAAAGGATCGTGACGCGCGGCAAAGAAGGGTGCGACACGTGTGCGACATGTTGTCACAGCCAGGGTGTCGCAACTCATTTCAAAGTCGATTGTCGTCGCTGAAACTGACAGGGAATTTACCTTGCTGACGGGCCTTTCCGGAAGCCGGCAAACGCGGTGCAGCAGGCAGTTTTAACAGGCTCGGACGAATGGCTAAAGGCCTTGTGACAAGGGGGCTTGCGCGAGGTCGGCGATGCTTCGAGAGGGGCTGAAGCTGTCTGAACTGCGGACAGGAGCGCTGGTTTTTTCGGGGTTGTTGTTGAGAATCTGTCTCGATATCGTGGATAATCTTTGCAGATTTCGTTAATGATTGTTGCGGTATCCGATAAAAATTATTTCGAGTTGAGACATGGTTTATACAACGTTACATATCTACAATCGCCCGCACTGAAATTCCGGGGCGGCACTCTCCTTGGCACAAGGGGTGGTCGTGGGGCTGTAACGGGCTTCATTCGACGCCAGGTGTCGGCGCCTTTCAACTATCCGCACCAAATGGAATTGGTCTGTAACAAGGCCTTTGACCACGAATTCGAATAAGAACTCACTGCTAGCCCAGGATGTGTCGACCAGCGTTTAACGCGCGACGGGCAAGCCCTTATTCAATCCAAGAAAAATGCCAACCCTTGGCAGGGTGAAGTGTTGGCGATCAAAACCCAACTGCATTGCGCAAGCTGCTTTAGAGGTCGTGAGATGAGTAAAAACAGGTACCCCAGACTACTAGGCTTATTGCCGCTGCTCGGCACGCTGTTGCTGGGAGGCTGCAACATGACCCTGCTCGATCCCAAGGGCCAGGTCGGCCTGGACGAGCGCAACCTGATCATCACCGCAACGCTGCTGATGCTGTTGGTCGTGGTTCCGGTCATCGTCATGACCTTCCTGTTCGCCTGGAAATACCGCGCTTCCAACAAGGACGCCGTCTACACCCCGAAATGGTCGCACTCCACCAAGATTGAAATCGCGGTGTGGGCTGTTCCGGTGCTGATCATCATTGCCCTGGGTTACGTCACCTACAAGTCGACCCACGCGCTGGACCCTTACCGTCCGCTGGAATCCGACGTCAAGCCGATCACCATTCAAGTGGTCGCGATGGACTGGAAGTGGCTGTTCATCTACCCGGAACAAGGCATCGCCACCGTCAACAAGATGGTGTTCCCGGCCAACACGCCAGTTAACTTCAAGATCACCTCCGACACCGTGATGAACTCATTCTTCATTCCGGGCCTGGGCGGTCAGATCTACGCGATGGCGGGCATGGAAACCAAGTTGCACCTGATCGCCAATCAGAATGCCGAGTTTGACGGTATCTCCGCCAACTACAGCGGTGCTGGCTTCACTGGCATGAAATTCAAAGCAATCGCCACCTCTCAGGCAGATTTCGACGCCTGGGTCAGTGATGTCAAGAAGGCACCTAAACAGCTTGAAAAAGCTGAATACGAAGCCCTTTCCAAACCAAGCCAGAACAACCCGGTTGAACTCTACTCCTCGTACGCGCCGAACCTGTTCCAGACCATCATCGACAAGTATGAAGGCATGAAACCGGGCAAGCCGATGCACCACGAGAAGGAAGGGAAGGAAGTGGCCGGTATGGAAGGGATGGACATGAGTTCGCATTCAGCTGCCGGGGCAGAGGAGTAAACGATGTTTGGTAAATTAAGTTGGGAAGCGATCCCGTTCCACGAGCCGATCGTAATGGTGACCATCGCCATGATCGCGCTCGGCGGTCTGGCGGTATTTGCTGCAATCACCTACTTCAAGAAGTGGACCTATTTGTGGACCGAGTGGCTGACGTCGGTCGACCACAAGAAAATCGGCGTGATGTACATCATCGTTGCCATGATCATGCTGCTGCGTGGTTTTGCCGACGCCGTGATGATGCGCTCCCAGCTGGCCCTGGCCACTGAGGGTTCGCCTGGCTACCTGCCGCCTGAACACTATGACCAGATCTTCACCGCTCACGGTGTGATCATGATCATCTTCATGGCGATGCCATTCTTCACCGGCCTGATGAACCTTGCAGTGCCGCTGCAGATCGGCGCGCGTGACGTTGCCTACCCGTTCCTGAACTCCCTGAGCTTCTGGCTGCTGGTTTCCGGCGTGGTGCTGGTGAACGTGTCCCTGGGTGTCGGCGAATTCGCCCGTACCGGTTGGGTTGCGTATCCACCGCTGTCGGAACTGGGCTACAGCCCGGGCGTGGGTGTGGACTACTACATCTGGGCGCTACAGCTATCGGGTCTGGGGACGACATTGACGGGGGTCAACTTCCTGGCCACCGTGCTGAAAATGCGTACCCCGGGCATGAAAATGATGGACATGCCGATCTTCACCTGGACCTGCACCTGGGCCAACGTACTGATCGTCGCTTCCTTCCCGATCCTGACCGCTACCCTGGCACTGCTGACGCTTGACCGTTACATGGATTTCCACATTTTCACCAATGAACTTGGTGGCAATCCGATGATGTACGTCAACCTGTTCTGGGCCTGGGGTCACCCCGAGGTTTACATCCTGATTCTGCCGGCGTTCGGGATCTTCTCCGAAGTCATCTCGACCTTCTCCGGCAAGAAACTGTTCGGCCACCACTCGATGATCTACGCCAGCGGCGCGATCTCGATCCTTGGCTTCATGGTTTGGCTGCACCACTTTTTCACCATGGGTTCGGGTGCCAACGTCAACGCCTTCTTCGGTCTGGCGACGATGCTGATTTCGATCCCGACCGGGGTGAAGCTGTTCAACTGGCTGTTCACCATCTACCAGGGCCGTCTGCGTTTCACCAGCCAGGTAATGTGGACACTGGGCTTCATGGTGACCTTCGCCATCGGCGGCATGACCGGTGTACTGCTGGCCATCCCGGGTGCTGACTTCGTACTGCACAACAGCCTGTTCGTGATCGCGCACTTCCACAACGTGATCATCGGCGGCGCCGTGTTTGGCTACATCGCTGGCTTCGGCTTCTACTTCCCTAAAGCGTTCGGCTTCAAGCTGCACGAAGGTTGGGGCAAGGCAGCGTTCTGGTTCTGGATCTCGGGCTTCTTCGTCGCGTTCATGCCGCTCTATGTACTGGGCTTCATGGGCATGACCCGTCGTCTGAACGCCACCACCAACCCTGAGTGGACGCCATACCTGCACGTTGCAATGGTCGGTGCGGTACTGATCGCCTTCGGTATTGCCTGCCAGTTGATCCAGCTCTACGTGAGTATCCGTGATCGCAAGCTGCCGCAGAACATGTGCGAAGCCGGCGACCCGTGGAATGCCCACACGCTGGAATGGTCGACCTCGTCGCCACCACCGTTCTACAACTTCGCTGTACTGCCAAAAGCCGACGGTATCGACCCGTTCACCGAAGCCAAGGAAAACGGTACTGCGTACCAGGCTCCGGCCAAGTACGAGCCGATCCACATGCCAAACAACACCGCGACCGGCCTGGTCATGGGTGCTCTGTTGACCGTGTTCGGTTTCGCGATGATCTGGCACATCTGGTGGATGGCCATCTTTGGCCTGGCTGGCACCGTGATCTATTTCGTGATCCACGCTGCCCGTGATGATCAAGGCTACATGGTGCCGGTCGATGTGATCGAGCGCATTGAAGCCGAGCAGCACAAGCGTCTGGTTGCGGCCAAAGCGATTCCGGCCACCGCCACCCGTGTTGAAACCTCGTTGGAACAGGCTTAAACCATGTCGAACTTAGTGACCAATGTTGGACACGCCCATGGTCATGACCATGGGCACGATGACCATCACCACGACTCGGGCGAGATGACCGTATTCGGTTTCTGGCTCTACCTGATGACCGACTGCATTCTGTTTGCGTCGATCTTCGCGGTGTACGCGGTACTGGTAAACAACGTAGCCGGTGGCCCGTCGGGCCACGACATCTTCGAACTGCCGTACGTGCTGGGCGAAACCGCCTGCCTGTTGCTCAGCTCGATCACCTACGGCTTCGCCATGCTGGCGTTGTTCAAAGGCAAGAAGACTCAGGTGCTGGGCTGGTTGGCCATCACCTTCCTGTTCGGCCTGGGCTTCATCGGCATGGAGATCAACGAGTTCCATACGCTGATCTCCGAAGGCTTCGGTCCGAACCGTAGCGGCTTCCTGTCCGGGTTCTTCACCCTGGTCGGCACCCACGGTCTGCACGTGACCAGCGGTCTGATCTGGATGGCGATCATGATGTATCAGGTCCAGAAAAATGGCCTGACGGCGACCAACAAGACCCGTCTGAGCTGCCTGAGCCTGTTCTGGCACTTCCTGGACGTAGTGTGGATCTGCGTATTCACCGTTGTTTACCTGATGGGGACTCTGTAAATGGCTAACGCAGCTCACTCACACGATAGTCACGACGACAGCCACGGCAGCGTCAAGTCCTACGCTATCGGCTTCATCCTGTCGGTGATCCTGACCATCATTCCTTTCGGCCTGGTGATGTACCCATCCCTGCCGAAAGCCATGACCCTGTGGATCGTACTGGCCTTCGCAGTGATCCAGGTGCTGGTGCACCTGGTCTACTTCCTGCACCTGGACCGCTCCGCCGCCCAGCGTAACAACGTGATTGCGTTTGTTTTCGCGGCGCTGGTTATCGTCCTGTTGGTCGGTCTGTCGCTGTGGATCATGTTCAGCATCCATTCCGTCATGATGGCGCACTGAGGAAAGTCCGGATGTCCTTAAAGCACTTTATCCAAATCACCAAACCGGGGATCATTTTCGGTAACGTGCTTTCTGTGGCAGGCGGGTTTTTCCTGGCCTCGAAAGGGCATGTCGATCTGGCCATTTTCCTGGCTGCGATGATCGGCACGTCCCTGGTGGTCGCGTCGGGTTGCGTGTTCAACAACTGCATCGACCGTGACATCGACCTGAAGATGGAACGCACCAAGAACCGTGTGCTGGTGCAGGGCCTGATCTCCCTGAAACTGGCACTGGTTTATGCGACCGTCCTGGGTATCGCCGGCGTGGCCTTGCTGTATCGCGTGGCCAACCCGCTGGCGGCGTTGTTCGCGGTGATCGGCTTTGTCATCTATGTCGGCTTCTACAGCCTGTACCTCAAGCGCAAGTCGGTTCACGGCACGCTGGTGGGCAGTCTGTCGGGGGCGATGCCGCCGGTGATCGGCTATGTCGCAGTCAGCAATAACTTCGACATGGCGGCGCTGACGCTGCTGGTGATGTTCAGCTTGTGGCAGATGCCGCATTCCTACGCGATCGCGATCTTTCGCTTCAATGATTACCTGGCGGCATCGATTCCGGTGTTGCCGGTGAAGCGCGGGATTCAGGTGGCGAAGAAGCACATCCTGCTCTACATCCTGGCGTTCCTGGTGGCGACCTTGATGCTGACGTTCAGCGGTTACGCTGGCATGAGTTATCTTGCGGTTGCGGCGGCCATGGGCATGTACTGGTTGTACATGGCCTGGACGGGCTACAAGGCGGTGGATGACACGGTTTGGGCACGTAAGCTGTTCGTGTTTTCGATTTTCACCATCACGGCGTTGAGCGTGATGATGTCGCTGGACTTCAAGGTGCCGACCGAGTTGTTGCTGACTTACGCGCCTTAAGGTTTTGCGGTTGTACAAAAAGCCCCGCCTTCGAGAGAAGCGCGGGGCTTTTTATTGCCCCCGGATGTACCTGTAGAAGCTGGCCTGCCTGCGAAGGCGGCCGGACAGCCGACCTATCGCTTGCGGATGTACACAGTTCAACTGTGGGAGCGGGCTTGCTCGCGAAGGCGGCCTGAAAGCCGACCAATCTCCCGCAGATGTACACCCATCAAAACTGTGGGAGCTGGCTTGCCTGCGAAGGCGGCCTGACAGCCGGCCTATCTCTTGCGGATGTACTCAGTTCACCTGTGGGAGCGAGCCTGCTCGCGATGGCGGCCGGACAGCCGGCCAATGTCTTGCAGGTGTACATATCCATTCCTGCGGTAACGGCCACTTAGGGTTTCGCCTGACGGCGACTCACTTTTTTTACAAGCGCCTAAAAAAAGTAAGCAAAAAAACGCTCGCCCCAAGCGTACGGCACCTCGCCTAGGCTCGGCGTTCCCTCATTCCGGTGTCCATCAGGGGGCATCGCCTACGGTCTGCTTCGCGACGACCTCCTCTCGATGTGTCCGGCTGCGCCGTACGGCGCTACGCACCCACCCCCTGATGAACACCTCCACTCGGCCTCCCGAAGGGGCGGGTGGATCAAGATCAACAGCAAAGCACGGCGGCCTGACAGCCGGCCTGAGTGGTAAGAGCGAGAACGGTGTTAGATTGATCATTTGCGGACATACACAGATCAAAACTGTGGGAGCGAGCCTGCTCGCGATGGCGGCCTGATAGCCGACCTGTCTTTTGCAGATGTACACCAATCAAAACTGTGTGCGGGCTTGCTCGCGAAGGTCGCACCGCGGTGTATCAGGAAAATCGCTAATAGCCGTTTGAACTGATGACCAAACACCTGAAAAGCCCCTGCCTTCAAGAGAAGCCCGGGGCTTTTTCCATTCAATCGCGATTATTACCCGGCGCACCCAGCACCTTCACGACGTCATCGATCACCGCCTTACTCATCTCCTGCAAATAATGCGACGCCCAGGCATAACGGTCCTTGCCGCGTTCCATCGCCGCGTCTTCGGCCAGCAGTTTGGAGAGGTGGAGCAAGTCGGACACGTGGGACAAGGCTTCGTGGATCGAGACGCCGCTGTTGACGCGGAACAGGGCTTGGTCGGAGTGGATGGAGAAGGGCGTGAGGCCAGCGGTTGTCAGGTCTTTGAGGTTAGTCATTGGCAAATGCTCCTATATATCAAGAAGGGCTGCCACGTTCGTTCTCAGGCGAATGGGTGGCAGCTATGCGCAGGCTGAGAACCGGTATATAGGACCCGGCAGACCCGAAGGTCTCCCACGCACAGCCGCCATGACACGGAAATGCAGGCATAAAAAAACGCCGGCAATCGTGAAGTAGGGCGTTGGTGCGTCTCTATATTACCCGGGTTCTCAGGCCCGGTCGCTGATTGGGCAGCGACGGTCTGAAGCTAGCGTGCAGAGGATGAGCGGCACAATCGTAGCGATGTGCTGGCTCTGTATGGTTTTTTGTGGCTTGTGAGGCCGCTAATCGCCGCAGGGCACGTTCCTGCTGGTACGTCCCCAAAAATCCATCCGATGCCCAAAAACCAAATTCAGAACGGTCCTACATTCACCTGAACGTGTGGATTATTTGCCTCCAGAGACTGGGCTCAGTTAAGTCATCGCCGTACCTGTTACTTCTAACAGTATCGGCCAAACGCAAAATCGCTCACCCTTCAGGACGGTTCAAGCGGCGAGGGATTGCAATGGCCGGCGAGGCAACTCACGACACGGCCACACCGACATTGGCGGTCATGGACCAGCGCGGGTTGGCGATCCGCAGCGTGGGGTATTGTCGGCAGCGCGCCGAGCAAGCCATGGATACGCGGATTACCCGGCAGAGCTTCGATGTGGCAGGGCGGTTGATCGAGAGCTGGGACCCACGACTGTGGGGTGCTGCGCCGAAGCCGAACCTGACGACCGTCTATGGCTTGACGGGCCAGAGTCTGCTGACCGGCAGCGTCGATGCGGGTTGGCAGTTGAGCCTGTTGGACGAAACGGGCCAATCGCTGTCGAGCTGGGACAGTCGCGGCAGTCAGCGTCATATCGAATACGACGAGCAGCGGCGCCCAATTGCGATCACCGAGCAGGCCAGTGACGGCGCTCCCGGAATAGTCGAACGTCTGAGCTATGGCGACTCGGAGGCAGGAACCGCGGAACACAACCAGTGCGGACAAATCATCCGCCACGACGACCCTGCCGGCACTCAACGGTTCACCGATTATGGCCTCAATGGCCTGGCACTCAGCGAAACCCGGCGGCTGCTGTTGGATCTGGAAACCCCCGATTGGCCGCTGGCCGTTGACGCTCGTGATGCCTTGTTGGAAGAGATACCTTTCGTCTCGACACAAACCTGTACCCCCCTCGGCGAGATCCAGACGCAGACCGATGCCAAGCACAACGTCAGAACCTTCGCCCACACCGTCGCGGGCGAGCTCAAGGCGGTTTGGCTGAAACAGGCCGCGGCCAACGAACCGCAGGTGCTGGTCAGCAACCTCCGTTACAACGCCTTCGGCCAGACCGACAGCGAAACCGCCGGCAATGGCGTGGTGACCCGTGCCGAGTACGCGGCCGATGACGGCCGGCTGAGTAGGTTGGTGGCACAAGTCGGGACTCAGAAACCCTTGCAGGATCTGCACTATGTCTACGATCCGGTGGGCAATATCGTCGAGCTGGAAGACCAGTCGCAGACGGTCAGCCATTTCAATCAACAGCGCATCGAACCGATCAACCGCTACCGTTACGACAGCCTCTATCAACTGATCTACGCCTGGGGCTGGGAGGTCAGCAGCCCAAGCCATGGCCCGGCGCTGCCGGGGTTGTTGCCGACACCGCTGGACCCCAACCAGCGGCGCAGTTACACCCAGACATTCGACTATGACCGGGCGGGCAACCTGATCACCCGCTACCACAGCGGCGCCCCGAGCTTCTCGATGTTCACCTCCGGCCACAGTAATCGCAGCCTAGGCCAACGGGACGACGGCGGGTTACCGGGCGAGGCGGAAATCGCCCGAGGCTTCGATGCCAACGGCAATCAACTGGAGCTGCAACGCGGACAAACCATGCACTGGGACACGCGTAATCAACTGAGCCGGGTGACCCTGGTCAAGCGGGACGACGGCCCCGACGATGACGAGTGTTACGTCTGCGACCGCCCCGGCCACCGCCTGCGCAAGGTGCGTCTGGCGCACACCGGCACCCGCACCTTGCGCACTGAAGTGCGTTACCTGCGGGGTCTGGAAATCCACCGGGATGCCGATGGCGAAGAACACCATGTCATCAGCGTTGAAGCCGGCCGCAGTAGCGTGCGTGTATTGCACTGGCCGACATCCGCGCCCGACGGTGTCGACAACAATCAACTGCGTTACAGCCTGAGTGATCATCTGGGTTCCAGCACGTTGGAGCTGGATGCTCAGGCCGGTGTGCTAACGCTAGAGCGTTATTACGCTTTTGGTGGCACGGCGTGTTGGGCGGGTAAAAGTGCATTGGCGGCGAAGTACAAGACGATTCGCTATTCGGGGAAAGAGCGGGATGCGACCGGGTTGTATTGCTACGGGTATCGGTATTACGCGCCGTGGTTGTGTCGGTGGGTGAGTCCGGATCCGGTACAAAATCAAGACGGCCCTAATTGGTTTTGTTTTGTAGGTAATGACCCAGTTGGTTTTAACGATGCGCTGGGACTCGCCAAATATAAGGGTAAATATGACAGGACAGAGCTAGAGATAAAGCTTAAGGGGGGTAGTTTTGTGGCGCGTGGCTTTTCAGAAATAAAAAGGCAGGATGAAAGTGCTGCGGCAAATCTTGATAAGGGTTTGGATTATGCGGAAACAGCCATGTCTGCTGCGGTGGAGATTTTGAAACGGGATAGGATTCCTCGGGAGTATAAAGAATTGGTGTTGAGAGTGTATGGCAAGATGACGGATCCAAAAGTGTTCATGAAAGCATTGTTGGTTAAAGCTCAGCTTGTACATGATGAAGTTGTGTCGCGTATCCGGACAGAAAGAAAAGAACAATTTGCCTTGGTGAGAACTAAAGAAAATATGAACGCGTTCGTGGACAGGAAGGATGCCCACGAGAGAATATTTTTTACGACGGTCGGTTTAAAACAGAATTCTCGATATATTGGGATGGCAATTGTTCACGAGTTGGCTCATATAAAATTTGGCCATGAGGATCATATCTACTATTCGTCAGGTCATGTGATTAACCCGGCAGATGATAATAGGGCTGCTGTTGAGGCAGATTTGGTTTCCATGGGGGAGAAAGACGAAGCGTTAGCAAAGTATACGAAAGAAAATGTTTCTAAAGAGCAACGTATTAAAATCTTCGGAGTTGAAAGCGCAGCCGATATCGAGGCGGCGATGAAAAAAAGTCCCAAGCTCAGGGTGAACGCGTTAATTAATAATGCGGACTCGTTCAGCCTTTTGATGTTTTCACTGGGTTATAAGGCAGTTTGGCAGAAAAGTCTCGAGAGGTCTTAATGCTTTCAAAGTTCAAACGGGAGCAAGCTCCCTCGCCACAGTAAATATCCAAATTACGTTCAGCGCTTGTTCATCCCCCCGCGCCAACCGATCCCCCCGACGTGCCTCATTCCCCCCTGCCACCATCTCACTCCATGCCGCTGGCCTTTTTTCTGCATGCAGAACAACCGTCACGTCGAACCCGCATCATCGGTCGAACCGACCTAAGGAAGAACAACCGTGAATATCAATTGGGCTGAAAAGCTTCGCCAGAGCGTCCATGAGCTGGCCGGATCGCTGGGTAACCTGTTCGTTGAGACGTTCCATTACCTGGCGCTGTTCGCCATCGGTGCAGTCACTGCCTGGGCGGCGGTGGCGGAGTTTTTGCTGATGATCAAGGAGGGTGACATCAAGATCGATGACATCCTGCTGCTGTTCATCTACCTCGAGTTGGGGGCGATGGTCGGGATTTACTTCAAGACCAACCATATGCCGGTGCGCTTTCTGATCTACGTGGCGATCACCGCGTTGACGCGCCTGCTGATCTCCAACGTGTCGCACCACAACCCGCCGGACATCGGGATCATCTACCTGTGTGGCGGCATTCTGCTGCTGGCGTTTTCGATTCTGGTGGTGCGCTATGCCTCGTCGCAATTTCCGTCGGTGAAGATCGCACACCCGCAGCGCAAGACCGGGGCGGGCTCCGGTGAGCATCCGGAAGTCGAGAAGGGCGAGCTTTAAAACCTTGCCGGCCGAGGGGTTGGAGTCTTGGGTGAGGGCGGCGGTAATTTGAAGTTGTCGCCGTTGGTCATCGCTTCAAGGATCGCCACGGCGCTGTGGCCCTGTTCGATGGCGATGCCGAACTGGATGCTTTGCACCAGCCGTTTCAGGCGTTGCGGGTCATTGCGTTGTGCGGCACTGATCATCCGCTTGGCAACGATTCGACCGGCGTTGGAGAGGGTCAGCATGATGCTGCCGTCGAGCCCTTGAATACTCAGGTTGACCTGATAATCCGGCGCAAAAGCGTCGGTGATCAGTTGAAAAGGGTTATCCATAATGCGTCACCGCTTGATGGGATCGTGCAGTCATTGACCGGACGGGATCAGGATTGGTTCGCTTTTCCAGACCATCGGCAGGCCGTTAGCTGAGGTTTCAACAACATCCGTGTGCCTCCATTCTGACGAAGCAAGGGCCATGCCGGTCCTGCTCAGGGTCAATAAACCGGCAATAAAAAGGCGAGCCCAATGGCTCGCCTTTTTTATTCATGGTCCGTTTCAGGGCATGACGGAGTAGATGATCGCTGACAGTGCGATCAGGCCGATCAGCACCACGAACACGTTCGAGGCTTGCCCCGAATACTGGCGCAGCGACGGCACGCGGCGGATTGCGTACATCGGCATCAGGAACAACAGGCAGGCGATCACCGGTCCGCCGAGGGTTTCGATCATGCCGAGGATGCTCGGGTTGAAGGTCGCCACGGCCCAGCAGCTGAGGATCATGAACAGCGCGGTCACGCGGTTCAGCCAGCTGGCCGGCATCACCCGGCCACGGCCGCGCAGGCTTTTCACGATCAGACCCTGGAAGCCTTCGCTGGCGCCGATGTAGTGGCCGAGGAAGGATTTGGTGATTGCCACCAGCGCGATCAACGGCGCGGCGTAGGCGATGACCGGAGTCTGGAAGTGGTTGGCCAGGTACGACAGGATCGAGATGTTCTGCGCTTTTGCGGCTGCCAGATCGGCCGGCGACAGGGCCAGCACGCAGCTGAAGCAGAAGAACATCACGGTCAGCACCATCATGCTGTGGGCGACGGCGAGGATGCCGCTGCTTTTCGGCTCGGCCTGGGCGCCGTAACGCTGTTTCTGATCGACGGCGAAGGCGGAGATGATCGGCGAATGGTTGAACGAGAACACCATCACCGGAATCGCCAGCCACAGGGTTTTGAAGAACAGCGGCAGCGGCATGCCTTCATTGGCCGAGGCGAAGAACGCGCCGTTCCAGTTCGGGATCAGGCTCACACCGAGCAACAGCAACGCGGCGACAAACGGGTAAACCAGCACGCTCATGCATTTGACGATCACGCCCTGGCCGCAACGGACGATCGCCATCAGACCGAGAATCAGCGCCAGCGACAGCACCGAGCGCGGTGGTGGCGCGATGTGTAACTGATGCTCCATGAAACTGCCGAGGGTGTTGGTCAGCGCCACGCTGTACACCAGCAGAATCGGGAAGATCGCAAAGAAATACAGCAGGGTGATCAGCTTGCCGGCACCGATGCCGAAGTGTTCTTCCACTACTTCGGTGATGTCCCCGGAACGCCCGGACAGCACGAAGCGGGTCAGGCCGCGGTGGGCGAAGAAGGTCATCGGGAAAGCCAGCAGCGCCAGCACCAGCAACGGCCAGAAACCGCCGACGCCGGCGTTGATCGGCAGGAACAGCGTGCCTGCACCAATTGCCGTGCCGTAAAGGCCGAGCATCCAGGTGGTGTCGTGTTTGCTCCAGCCTTTGCTGGTTGTTGCGGTACTACGGGGCAGTTCTACAGCAGGATTATCAGCAGCAGGTGTACGTACATCGGTCATCAGTATCGCCTCGTTATTATTTTTACTCGGGCTCACGTAATGCAGGCGGTCAGGGAATGCTCGTCAGCACTCCACCCAGCTCACAGCCAGGCCGCCCCGTGAAGTCTCTTTGTATTTGTCGTGCATATCGGCGCCGGTATCGCGCATGGTGCGGATCACCCGGTCCAGGGAGATGAAGTGTTTGCCGTCGCCGCGCAGGGCCATTTGGGTGGCGTTGATCGCCTTCACGGCGGCAATCGCGTTGCGTTCGATGCACGGCACCTGAACCAGTCCGCCGACCGGGTCGCAGGTCAGGCCGAGGTTGTGTTCCAGGCCGATTTCGGCGGCGTTTTCCAGTTGTTCGGGTGTCGCACCCAATACCTCGGCGAGGCCGGCAGCGGCCATGGCGCAGGCGGAACCGACTTCACCCTGGCAGCCGACTTCGGCGCCGGAGATCGAGGCGTTCTTTTTGCAGAGGATGCCCACCGATGCGGCGGCGAGGAAAAACGCCACGACATCGTTGTCCGAAGCGTCGGGGTTGAACTTCATGTAGTAATGCAGCACCGCCGGGATGATCCCCGCCGCGCCATTGGTCGGTGCGGTGACCATGCGGCCGCCGGCGGCGTTTTCTTCGTTCACGGCGAGGGCGAACAGGTTGACCCATTCCATCGCCGAGAGGGTCGAACTGATGACATTCGGTTTGCCGATTTCCAACAGGCTGTGGTGCAATTTCGCAGCGCGGCGCGGCACATCCAGACCACCCGGCAGCACGCCTTCGTGGCGCAGGCCTTGCTCGACGCACTCACGCATCACCGACCAGATGTGCAGCAGGCCGCTGCGGATCTCCGCATCGCTGCGCCAAGCCCGTTCGTTGGCCATCATCAGCTCGGAAACCCGCAAGCCATGCAGGTTGCACAGCGACAGCAATTCCACGGCGCTGGAAAATTCGTACGGCAACACCACGTCGCTGGCGGCTGGTACGCCCGACTCGGCTTCAGCCGCTTCAACGATGAAACCGCCGCCGACCGAGTAGTAGGTTTGTTCCCACAGCTGGCCGTTTTCGCCAAAGGCTGTCAGCGACATGGCGTTGGGGTGGTAGGGCAGGCTTTCGTCGAGCAGCAGCAAGTCGCGTTGCCAATCGAAGGCAATGTTCCGGCGACCGGCCAGCAGCAGTTCGCCGCTTTCGCGCAACTGCTGGATACGCGGACCTATGCAAGTCGGGTCGATGCGGTCGGGCCATTCGCCCATCAGGCCCATGACGCAGGCGCGATCAGTGGCGTGGCCGACGCCGGTGGCGGACAGCGAGCCGTAGAGACGGACTTCCACACGCCGGATTTGCTCAAGCAAACCCTGGTCAAACAGCGCCTGGGCGAAGGTCGCGGCGGCGCGCATCGGGCCGACGGTATGGGAGCTGGACGGACCGATGCCAACTTTGAAGAGATCAAAAACACTGATAGCCATGCTAAAGCCTTACAAGCAATGGAGTAGGAATCGCCGCCATTTTTTGTAGGCCAAGCGCAATGTCGGCGATACTGCCTACCTCGGTCAGTGCTGACCAACGAAACTTCCTAAGACAGGCTTTAGTAGGACTAAACAATGAGTCGTCAATTTCATGCCCAGACCTACGTCTGGCTGCATGTGTTTTCCTGTGCGGCACGCCACTTGTCGTTCACCCGCTGCGCGGAAGAACTGCACATCACCCCCGGTGCCGTCAGCCAGCAGATCCGCCAGTTGGAAGAGCGTCTGGGGTTTCGCCTGTTCCACCGCCGCGCCCGGGGTGTTGAATTGAGTGCCGAAGGCCAGCGCCTGGCGATCACGGTTAACGAAGCCTACGGCAACATCGACGCCGAACTACGCCGGCTGGATGCGGGAATGATCAGTGGCATCCTGCGCTTGCGTTCGATCCCTTCGTTTCTCGGTAAATGGCTGACGCCGCGTCTGCCGCGTTTGCAGCAGCGGTTTCCAGATATCCAGTTGCGGCTGGTGGCCGAGGACAGCAGCGTGGCGCTGCACGAAGGCGACTTCGACCTGGCCATCGACTTGAACGATGGCAGTTACCCGGGGTTGTTATCCACAGCCTTGCTCGATGAGCAGATTTTCCCGGTCTGCGCGCCGAGCCTGCTGCGTGGCCGACCGCCGCTGCACGGGCCGGCGGATCTGGTGCATTTTCCGTTGTTGCACGACATCACCGCCTGGCGCGGCAGCTATGAATACGCGGAGTGGGAGTTTTACCTGAACGCTATCGGCTTCGACGGTGCCGACGTACGGCGCGGGCATACCTTCAACCGCAACCACTTGACCATCGAGGCGGCGATTGCCGGGATGGGCGTGGCCATCGCCCGCCGGACCTTGCTCAATGATGAGCTGGAGCGGGGCACGCTGATCGTGCCGTTCGGCGTCGCGGTGCCCAACTACAAACGCTATGTGTTGCTGTATTCACCGGGGGCGCTGAGCCATCCGGGCGTGCGCGCGGTGCATGACTGGCTGGTGGAGGAGGCGGAGATTTTTCGCGGGTTGCACCCCCTGGGTGAGGGGCAATTGTGAGGGTTTTTTGCGGCGTTGCAGGTCGAGTCGACTCCCGACAGTAACAGCGCTTTTGCCCGTTGTCCGGCTTTTTTTGCGTATGAATATTTATCTTTTTTTAGGGGTTGAATTGTTTCTCCATCTGCCCAACTCTGTAATCAAGAGGTCACGGTCACCCAGGTTTCAAACACCGCACCGGATCTCTCGCGAGCTAGCTGAAATAAGGGATGAACTATGCAAATCCAAGTCAATAGCGATAACCATATTCAAAGCAGCATCCGACTGGAGGAGTGGGTACGTACTACCATTGAGAGCACGCTCGAACGATACGAAGAAGACCTGACACGGGTCGAAGTCCACCTGCGGGACGAGAACGGCGATAAACCCGGTCCACACGACATGCGCTGCCAACTTGAAGCGCGGCCAAAAGGCCATCAACCGGTTTCCGTTACTCATAAAGCCGACACACTGGAACTGGCCATCGAAGGGGCGGCCACCAAGCTTGAACATGCGCTGGAACACCTGTTCGGCAAATTGCGCGGTAAACGCGCCACCGTCACGCCGATCAACTCGGGTGCCCATGCCGACGCGCTACTTGAAGAAGAATTTCTCGAGAACGAACAGGCCGCTTTCAATAGCTGATGCCTGAAACACCCTTACCACCCCACTGAAAACGGGCCTGCAGATGCAGGCCCGTTTCGTTTCACGCCTTGAACACTGTCGTCAGAGGCGTCGCCGTATCTGGCGGCCATCATCCCGCAGCCTTATCGCACACCATTCAGCCTCGGCCCTGTTGATTGTGACTAACCGCGTCGTGCCTGACACTCGGGCTCACTGTCCCTGGCCTGCTGGAGTTTGGTAATGAAAGAGTCTGTGCGCTTTGAAGATAAAGTGGTGATTGTCACCGGTGCAGGTGGCGGTCTCGGACGGGCTCATGCGTTGTTATTCGCCAGGCAGGGCGCCAAGGTACTGGTCAATGATCTGGGTGGTTCGGCTCAAGGCGAAGGCGCCAATGCCTCGGCAGCCGACCGCGTGGTGGCAGAGATTCGCGAGGCCGGTGGCACTGCCGTGGCCAACCACGATTCGGTGACCGACGGCGACAAACTCGTGCAGCACGCCCTCGACGCCTTTGGCCGCATCGACGTGGTGGTCAACAACGCAGGGATTCTGCGCGACAAGACCTTCCACAAAATGGAAGACGGCGATTGGGACCTGGTTTACCGCGTGCATGTCGAAGGGGCTTATAAAGTCACCCGTGCCGCGTGGCCGCACATGCGTGAGCAAAACTACGGTCGAGTGATCTTCACCGCCTCGACCTCTGGTATCTATGGCAACTTCGGTCAGTCCAACTACGGCATGGCCAAACTCGGTCTTTATGGCCTGACCCGCACCCTGGCCATCGAAGGTCGCAAGAACAACATTCTGGTCAATGCCATCGCCCCGACCGGCGGCACGCGCATGACCGAAGGCCTGATCCCGCCACAAGTCTTCGAACAGCTGAAGCCGGAACTGGTCAGCCCGTTGGTGGTGTACCTGGCCAGCGAGAACTGCCAGGAAACCTCTGGCCTGTTCGAAGTCGGCGGTGGCTGGATGGGCAAAGTGCGCTGGGAACGCAGCCTCGGCGCCGGTTTCGATCCGCGTGAGGGCTTCTCGCCGGAAGACGTAGCTGCTCACTGGGAGCAGATTTGCGACTTTGAAGGTGCGGCGCATCCAAAGGACAACATTGAAGCGTTGAGGGAAATGATGGCGAATTTGCAGAGGTATTCGCTGTAATACCGAGGACTATTGCCGGCGTGCGCTCAATCAGCTTCGCCTCCGGGCACTCCCCCCATCGAACCCCGTGCTCACGGGGTTCTTTTATTTCGCCCATAAAAAAGGCCGCTGCAAACGCAGCGGCCAAGGTAAGACGTTGGATCAAGGAGCTACAAATCAACGTCAGTGAACACGGATCGATGAACTGAAACGGATTCAAATCATCTGGATTCTGTTGCTAATGAGGCGGGAAAGTCACACCTCAGTGCTTCGTGCTTTCGGCCGTATTGCCCTGAAAGCCAGGCAAGGATAAGTCCTTATCCCCAAAGGAAAAATAGCGATTCGGGACAATGACTGTTACAGCCTCGGCAACAGTCGCTGCCACGCAACTCCCCCGACAGCCTCCGTATCTACCTTCATGTCGCAGGTGCTCACCGTCGCGGTTGCCTTGGGTTGCTGTGCCCAGGCGCAGGCTGTGGACTTCAACAAATAGAGCACTCCACTTGTTGTAAGAGTTCAGCGTCTGATCGGTTCAGAGTATTTTTTTTAGTTGTTGATTTTACGAATTAACACAAGTTTTCGGGTGCGCGCTGTGTGCTAAATGCCTATAAGTAGTTGGGCGCCAGATGTGCAGTTGTCTTGTTGTTTTCTGGTGCTCTAAATCACTATTTAATAAGCGGTATTTTTATAATGACTGATGTTCTTCTCGAAAAAATACGTAGCAAGTTGAAGCATGTTTTTAAAAGTCGTGGTTATGGTCTGGATCCCGATACTACTTACTATTCCGGTGCGGTAATCAACGATCTCGGGCAGGAGGTTGTCGCTTATTCCGAGTCGCTGACCTGGGTCGTCATGGAAAAAGTACAGCATGATGAGCTGCCATCATTCGATGAAACGCTCGGTGGGATTTACTCTGTTCGATGGAGCCGGGATCCGAAATATCAGGTTAACACGGCGGTACTGGATGTCAGGGAGTTTAATCGGATCTGCCATGGGATTGTAATCGAGTTCCGAAAGGAAGCGCTCTTCGCTGAGCCGTTCTGAGCGTGCGGCCCTGCTCGTGATGGCCGGCGGCTTTGTAATGGCCATTCACGAATGCATTCCCGTTGCGGAGTGTGCATTCGTCAGCTGAATAGTATTTAAAAGGAATTTATGTATGGCGAACCCGGATTTGCTGAAAGAAGTCAGTGAGCAACTCAATGGGTGTTTTGAGGATTTAGGCTGCGGTATCAATGCGGGCGAAATCTATCTGCGCTCGGTCGTGGTTAATGATCTGGGGGAACCGTTCGTCGAATCCTATCGAACCAAATAACTGTTTGGCCAAGTGTTGTTTTTTTATGGTTGGGCTGTTTCGAAACAGTCTCGAACTTACGCGGTTTGAGGGAGATGTTCATACCTCATGCACTCACTCATGGCCCGGATCACCGCTAGCAGTTACTGGCGTGCCGGGCTGTGTTTTAAATAACTCTCTCGACGCATGCAGCGGTAATAGGCCGTTTACAAATGTCATAAGGAACAGTGAATGAGTATAAAACTTTCAACAGAAGCGCTACAGGGAACGTTTCAGGACGCGCTTTTACGCCCCTCTAAGCGGGCGATGGCCGAGCAACCTCACCTGATACCGGATTGGCTACAGCGTGCCAGTGAAGAAGATCGCCAGTATTATGTCGATACGGAACAGTCTCTGGCAGAAAAAGAGCAAGCGCTTGATGAACGGCTGAAAGAAACCAGGTCCCTCAAGGTATTCGCACACTCTTATGCCCAGGAGTTCGTTCGAATTCTCTCCGGCGAACTCATCGACCCGGAGCGGATTTTCGTCAACGCTCGTCATACGTTCCATGTGGGTCAGCAAAAGGTTGTTCAATGCAATCGCCTGACGCTTCCCGAGTTCATGCTCAATGGTTTGTATGATCCGTCCTCTGCTCCATTGGCGTTCACCCTTGAAGGCGAGGCGCTGCCGTCAGGCTTGACCGAAGAAGACCTCAAGGCAGTGATGGGCAGCGAGAGCATGCGCTCGCTGTATGCCGAGAAATTTGAAGAAAAGTACACCAGTGAAGCGGTACTGCAAGCCCTGCAAGCCGTGCTGGACGGTCGCACGGACCTGAGCTCGTTCAGTGCAAAGTTGCAAGGGCATATCAGTGACGACAGCCTCAAGATCGTCGAACGGGCCAGTCAGAACGCCGAAAACTATTCGGCGGGAGATCTTTTACTCGATAGCTGGAAAATTCCCTTTCAAGGGATGATTGTCTATTGCGGACCAGAAGGTGAGGGCGGTACGTGCGTTCTCTATGCGCCTGATGCGCCGGGGGGCAGGATCTGGTTCGAGTTTCCGAGCTTCAAACAACTGAACTTCCATATGTTCAACTGGGCGAGGTTGCCAGAAGGACGCAGTTACCTGAGTCGGCAGTCTCACGCCAGTGAGCGAGAGCGCACCCATTCGTACATGCGGCATTTACAGGCAGAGCTTCCGGTTCAATGGGGCATCAAGCGCAACGTCTGGCCATCGGTCGGTGCCGGTGCATTGCGCCAGGGTGTCTTGCTCAATGTCGGTTGGCTGCGGGGCGAAGTGGAGGCGGTCATTCCTGCCGGTTATCGTTCGGCCACCGCCTACCATCGACAGTATTTCGCCCGTTTGAACACCGAGCTTAAAGCGTTGACCCGGCTCGCCAGTCATGAGGCGGCGCTGATCAGCTACGAGAAGTTTGCGTACAACCTCATCAAACAAAGGGTTGAAGATGTTCTGGCGGAACACGGTGAAACAGTCGTCGTGAACCCCGATCTGATAAAGGTGGCGCTGGACGAGTCGCAAGAAATGACCTTGTCTCAGCTCATCATCAAGGAACAACACATCACGGAAGACAGCGGGCCGATACATAACCCGGGAATCTACCCAGCACTGCGTTTGTTGGCCGGCCATCCCCCCATCTCCGACACGTTGATGGCCAACGTGCTGATGAAATATATCGTGGGCTGGTCGAAGACGTTGCGTCCGGGTGAACAATATATCGACATGTTGTCCACCGACTACCTGGACCCCAATGCCCCCGGTTACGCGCTCAAGCGCGATGTTTATGTCAACCTGCAACTGCATGAGATGCAGCGAGCCGCATTGGCGGAACTGTTCAGCGGTGTGCTTTCGCGGGAACACTATGAACGTATCGAACAGGCTATTGATCGGTTGCGAGTACGGGAAGCCACCGATCCAATAGCCAATGATGACCCTGAATCTCCCCAGCGCAACGGCGTGTACAGGTTTTATCTGCAAAACCGCAAGGTCCAGGGCGTTTATGTTTTCCGCTTGATGAGCGATGGCGTGGCCACGGATCTGTTGTATACCCCGAATGCACCTGACGGCCGATGGTTTCGACCACGGGCCGAGTTCGCCAGGTCGGTGAAAGTGGGTGGTTTAGGCAGTTATTACTGCGCGCGAGTCAAATACACCGACCAGCGAGTGATCAACGCCTACATCGAAGAGATGAAACAACGTAGTACCGACGACGARCCGCCGGCACTGCATGTTCATAGCCGTGTATTCGACTTTTCCGGTTGTTACAGCGAGATGATCGGCCAGATCATCGACGGGGTCGATGCACAAACCACAAGTCTCATCGAGATTGTCGCCAAGCTGACCTACGACGCTGCGGTAGCGGCAGTCACCGTCGTAGGCTGTGTCTTCCCACCGATCGGTCTTGGGTTGAGCGCTGTCGTGATGACAAAAGGGGTGTTCGAGGGGGCAAAGGCTTATCACGAAGGAGATCATTCGGGGGTATTCGCAAGCTACCTCGATTGCATGCTGGAACTGGCCACGATGCGTATCGGCAAGTTGGGTTTCTCGCAGGTGCAGAAGGCGATTGCCAAGCGCCTGGGCGATGCGAATACCTGCTTGAGCGTTGTCTCTGCGTGCAGTGGAACAACAGTGGATCTGGCAGTGATGACCGAATTGATGAAAGAGGCACTCGAAGAGCCCGATTCCAGCGAGCAGACGTTACTGGGGTAAACACAGGCGTTCAGCGCGAACGATTTAACCGACGACGGCGCTGGGCTCATACCCCATCCGCCAACTCACGGCCCGGGTCGCCGCCAGCAATCGCTGCGCTGCCGGGCCGTTTTCGTCGGCGTGGAACAACGACGTCGGGCCGACGATAGTCAGCACTGCTGCTACCTGGCCGACCGCATTGAACACCGGCGCCGAGAGCGCATCGACGCCCGGCATCAGCAAACCATGCACATGATGCAGGCCGCGCTCGCGGATCTGTTCACACAAGGTCGCGTAGACCTGGTCATCGGCCAACGGGTGGGCAGCCGTTGCCTGCACCTCCAGTTCCCGCAGCTCGACGGTTTCGCGGTTCGGCAAATAAGCGCTGAACACCAGCCCGGTGGATGAGCTGAGCAGCGGCAGTACCGAACCCAGTTGCGTCACCACCGTTACCGCGCGCACGGCGGGCTCGATATGCACCACGGTTGCGCCCTGGTTGCCCCACACCGCGAGGAAGCAGGTTTCGTTCAGGTCATCGCGCAACTCGGCCAGCGGCAGGGCGGCGACTTTCAGTACGTCCATACTGTTTAAAGCGGCCAGGCCAACGCGCAAGGCTTCGCGACCGAGACCGTAATGGTTGGTGGCGGCGTTTTGTTCGGCAAAGCCACTGGCGATCAACGCCTGCAAATAGCGGTGAACCTTGCTCGCCGGCATTTGCACGTGTTCGGCCAGGCGCGACAACGACGTCGATGGCGACAACTCGGCCAGGGCCTTGAGGATGTCGGTGCCGACCTCGGCCGAGCGGACTTTCTGTTTGCCGTTGTCGGCGGTACTGCTGCGCGGCTTTTCCATGGAGGCGGTGTGATCCCGGGGCGAATGGGCGTCTTTATAGCTTGACGGTCAATACCAATCAAATTACGTTATGCGTAATCGGATTACGATAAAAATAACCTGGGCGTGCCGAGACTTCTGAAAAGGAGCCATAGGCCACGGCCTACTCCCTGTTCAGGAGGCTCCATGAACCTTGATTCAACGGCGCCAGCGCTGGTTTACCAGTCAGGTTTCGGCAACGAATTCAGCAGTGAAGCGCTGCCCGGCGCACTGCCCGTCGGCCAGAACTCCCCGCAAAAAGCCCCATACGGTCTCTACACCGAACTGTTCTCCGGTACTGCGTTCACCATGGCGCGCAGTGAAGCGCGACGTACCTGGATGTACCGTATTCAGCCGTCGGCCAATCACCCGGCGTTCGTCAAACTGGAGCGGCAATTGGCCGGCGGACCGCTGGGCGACGTGACACCCAACCGCCTGCGCTGGAACCCGTTGGAGATTCCTGGCGAACCGACCGATTTCATCGACGGCCTGGTGCGCATGGCGGCCAACTCGGGGTCGGAAAAACCGGCCGGGATCAGTATTTATCACTACCGCGCCAACCGCTCGATGGAGCGGGTGTTCTTCAATGCCGATGGCGAGTGGTTGCTGGTGCCGGAGCAGGGGCGGTTGCGCATCGCCACCGAGCTCGGGGTGCTGGAGCTGGAACCGCTGGAAATCGCCGTGCTGCCGCGCGGTTTGAAATTCCGCATCGAACTGCTCGACCCGCAAGCCCGTGGCTACCTGGCCGAGAACCATGGCGCGCCGCTGCGCCTGCCGGACCTCGGGCCGATTGGCAGTAACGGTCTGGCCAATCCACGGGACTTCCTGACCCCGGTCGCGCACTACGAAGACCTCAAGCAACCGACCACCCTGGTACAGAAATTCCTCGGTGAGTTGTGGGGCTGCGAGCTCGACCATTCGCCGCTGAACGTGGTCGCCTGGCACGGTAATAATGTGCCGTATAAATATGACCTGCGCCGCTTCAACACTATTGGCACGGTCAGCTTCGATCACCCGGACCCGTCGATCTTCACCGTGCTGACGTCGCCGACCAGCGTCCACGGTCTGGCCAACCTCGATTTCGTGATCTTTCCGCCACGCTGGATGGTGGCCGAAAACACCTTCCGTCCACCGTGGTTCCACCGCAACCTGATGAACGAATTCATGGGCCTGATCCAGGGCACCTACGACGCCAAGGCCGAAGGTTTCCTGCCGGGTGGCGCGTCGTTGCACAGTTGCATGAGCGCTCACGGGCCGGACGGTGAAACCTGCACCAAGGCGATCAATGCCGAGCTGGCACCGAGCAAAATCGACAACACCATGGCCTTCATGTTCGAGACCAGCCAGGTGTTGCGCCCAAGCCGCTTTGCCCTTGATTGCCCGCAACTGCAAAACAACTACGATGCTTGCTGGGCCTCGTTGCCCGCCACTTTCAACCCGAACCGGAGATAACCCATGACTCAGACCACCCCCACTCGTAGCTGGGTTGCCTCCGCCAACGGTCACACTGACTTCCCGCTGCAGAACCTGCCGCTGGGCGTGTTCAGCACCCAGGGTTCGGCGCCGCGCAGCGGTGTGGCGATCGGCGAGCATATTTTCGACCTGGAAGCGGCGCTCGACGCCGGTCTGTTCGACGGTGCGGCGCGTGCGGCCGTCGAAGCCACTCGTGGCGGTCAACTGAACGCGTTTTTCGACCTCGGACGTGGCGCCCGCGTGGCCCTGCGTGAGCGTCTGCTGGAGCTGTTCACTGAAGGCAGCACCCTGCGCGGCAAGATCGAAGCCCAAGGCGCAAAACTGCTGCCATTGGCCGCCGATTGCCAGATGCACCTGCCTGCGAAGATCAATGATTACACCGACTTTTACGTCGGTATCGAGCACGCGCAAAACGTCGGCAAACTGTTCCGCCCGGACAACCCGCTGCTGCCGAACTACAAGTACGTGCCGATCGGCTACCACGGCCGCGCATCGACCATTCGCCCATCCGGCACTGACGTGCGTCGTCCGAAAGGCCAGACTTTGCCAGCCGGTCAGACCGAACCAACGTTTGGCCCGTGTGCACGCCTGGACTATGAACTGGAACTTGGCATCTGGATCGGCCAGGGCAATGAAATGGGCGACTCGATTGCCATTGGCGACGCGGCCGAGCACATCGCCGGTTTCTGCCTGCTGAATGACTGGTCGGCGCGCGACATCCAGGCCTGGGAATACCAGCCACTGGGGCCGTTCCTGTCGAAAAGCTTCATCACCAGCATCTCGCCATGGGTCGTCACTGCTGAAGCGTTGGAGCCGTTCCGCCGTGCCCAACCGGCGCGTCCCGAGGGCGATCCGCAGCCGTTGCCTTACCTGTTCGACAAACGCGATCAGGCCGCCGGCGCCTTCGATATCGAACTGGAAGTGCTGCTGCTGACCGAAGCCATGCGCGAACAAAACCTGCCAGCCCATCGTCTGACGCTGAGCAACACTCAATACATGTACTGGACCGTGGCGCAAATGGTTGCGCACCACAGCGTCAACGGTTGCCAGTTGCAGGCCGGTGACCTGTTCGGTTCAGGCACTTTGTCGGGACCTGAAAACGGTCAGTTCGGCAGCCTGCTGGAAATCACCGAAGGCGGTAAAAAGCCGATCGAACTGGCTTCGGGCGAGGTGCGCAAGTTCCTTGAGGACGGCGACGAAATCATCCTGCGTGCACGCTGCAGCCGTGACGGTTTCGCCTCCATTGGTTTCGGCGAATGCCGCGGCAAAATCCTGCCGGCGCGTTAAGAGGTTCTGGCCATGGAACTCTTTACCTACTACCGTTCGACATCGTCCTTTCGGGTGCGCATTGCCCTGGCACTCAAAGGGCTGGAGTACCAGGCGCTGCCGATCAACTTGATCGCGCCGCAAGGTGGCGAACACCAGCAACCGGCTTATTTGCACATCAACCCGCAAGGCCGGGTACCAGCCTTGCGCACCGATGAAGGCGAGTTGCTGATCCAGTCCCCGGCGATTATCGAGTACCTGGAAGAGCGTTATCCACAGGTGCCGCTGCTGTCCAAAGACCTGGCCAGGCGCGCGCATGAGCGTGGGGTGGCGGCGTTGATCGGTTGCGACATTCATCCGCTGCACAACGTCAGCGTGCTCAATCAGCTGCGCCAACTCGGTCATGATGAGCCGCAGGTGGTGCACTGGATCGGCCACTGGATCACTCAGGGGCTGGCGGCGGTCGAGCACTTGATTGGCGACGAGGGTTACTGTTTCGGCAGCGTGCCGGGGCTGGCGGATGTCTACCTGATCCCGCAGTTGTACGCGGCCGAGCGGTTCAACATTTCTCTTGAGGCGTATCCGCGGATTCGCCGGGTCGCGGCGCTGGCCGCGCAGCATCCGGCGTTCATCAAGGCCCACCCGGCCAATCAGCCCGATACCCCGAAATAACGCAACACCCTGTGGGAGCGAGCCTGCTCGCGATGAACGATAACGCGGTCTGTCAGTAACACCGAGGCGTCTGCATCGCGAGCAGGCTCGCTCCCACAAAAATCAATGCACCACGCTGTTAGGCGGCAAATGCCCCAGCCGTTCGGTCAGGCGGATGCGCTGGATCGGGTCGTCGGTGAGCAGCAAGGCATGCTCCAGGTCGAAACGCTCGGCGTTGGGGCATTCCAGCCGTTGATAGAGGCTGGCGCGGGCCAGGTAGTCGCTGACGCAGGCATTACCGAGCTCCAGCACCCGCTCGGCATCGATCAGCGCGTCGATGTTGTCGTCGTTGGTCAAATGCAACTGGCGCAAATTGCGCGACAGTCGCTGGAGCATCTGGACCGGTTCGCTGGTGAGCAGATGCTCGGCGTTGAGCTGCATGTTCGGACCGTACTGGCGTTGCAGCAATTCGCGGCAGTCGTTGGGGTACAAGCGCCGACCACCACACGGGTCGAGCAAATGATCGGCACCTGGCACCCGCAACAGAAAGTGCCCGGGAAAATTCACCCCGACCATTGGGATCTCCAGCCGCCGGGCCAACTCCATTGCGATCAAACCGAGCGCCAGCGGTTGCCCGCGCCGGCGTTCCAGCACCTTGTTGAGCAGCGCTGCCTGCGGGCGTAGCGGGATGGATTCGTCCTGTTGATAACCCATGTCATTGAGTCGCCGCAACAACGGTTGGGCCAACTCGCTGACCGGCAACATCGGTAGACCGGCACTGACCCGTTGTTGCAGATCCTTGAATTGCTCCAGCAGCACCTCGGGCTTCACCAGCGGATCGTGTTCGGCAGCGATCCACAGCGCCGCTTCGAAGAGCGCCGGTGGCGAGCGTTGCAGACAGGCGAAAAAAGCGTGGCGCGGGTTCATCAAAATCTCCGTCGAATGCCTCGTTTTAGCCCCGTCTCAGGCATTCGTCCAGTGCTCTACACATGCCGTTGCAGGTTATGTCTTAAAGGCTTTAAAAGCCCTGCTGCTTATTCCGGTGCGCTTCAGCAATTTTCAGCCGCAGGCCTATACTGGCGACTACAAGAAGTGATTCGGGAGCCCTACGATGTTCGCTCTCATGCAAAGCACTCGCCTTGAATCGCTGCACCTGAGCGTTGACCCGGTGACCGGGTTGAAGGCGGTGATCGCCATTCATTGCAGCCGTTTGGGCCCCGCCCTTGGTGGCTGCCGTTACCTTGCCTATCCCGACGATGAAAGCGCCGTGATGGATGCTGCACGCCTGGCGCAAGGCATGAGTTACAAGGCCGCGCTGGCCGGCCTGGCACAGGGCGGCGGGGTAGCGGTGATCGTTCGCCCGCCCCATGTCGAAAGTCGCGCAGCCTTGTTCGAGGCCTTCGGCCGCGTTGTCGAACAGCTCGACGGTCGCTACATCACGGCCATCGACAGCGGCACTTCGGTCGCCGACATGGATTGCATTGCCCAGACAACCCAACATGTCACCAGCACCACCGCCGCCGGCGATCCGGCGCCGCATGCCGCCATGGGGGTGTTCGCCGGTATTCGCGCCACGGCCATGGCCCGCTTGGGCAGTGACAACCTCGAAGGCCTGCGGGTGGCGGTCCAGGGCTTGGGCAATGTCGGTTTTGCCCTCGCCGAGCAACTGCATGCCGCCGGGGCCGAATTGCTGGTCAGCGACATCGACGCCGGCAAGGTGCAACTGGCCATCGAGCAGTTGGGCGCCCGTCCGATTGCCAACGAATCGCTGCTCAGCACCCCGTGCGACATCCTCGCGCCTTGCGGGCTGGGCGGCGTGCTCAACAGCCACAGCGTTGCGCAATTGCGCTGCGCCGCAGTAGCCGGTTCGGCCAACAATCAGCTGACCAACCTGCAGGTGGCCGACCAGTTGGAGAACCGCGGCATTCTGTATGCGCCGGACTACGTGATCAATTCCGGCGGGTTGATTTATGTATCGCTCAAACACCGTGGCGAGGCGTTGTCGAACATCACCGCGCACCTCTCGAAAATCAGCTCGCGGCTGACCGAAGTCTTCGCCCATGCCCAGGCTGAAAAACGCTCGCCGGCCCGGGTGGCGGATGAGCTGGCAGAGAAAGTGCTGTACCGATGACGGAGTGAGGGCCTTACCCGGTCGACTTGCTCCCAGAGCCTGGCGCCACGAACGTCAGGCCCGACAACGGCACGCTGACCCGGCGTGCAAGGAGCTGTGCCATGGCCCATAACAAGGTCGACCTTCCCTACACCCGCTATTTATCCCCCGACGGCCAGCCATTGAGCGAACTACCCGCCTGGGCCGACGACTTCAATCTGCTGACCCGTCTCTACCGGCAAATGGTCCTGACCCGTCTCTTCGATCAAAAAGCCGTCGCCCTGCAACGCACCGGGCGCATCGGCACTTACGCACCCACGCTTGGCCAGGAAGCGATCGGCGTGGCCGTCGGCAGCCTGATGCATCCTGAGGACGTGCTGATCCCGTATTACCGCGACACTGGCGTGCAATTGATGCGCGGGGTGCGCATGGAAGAGATTTTGCTGTACTGGGGCGGCGATGAGCGCGGCAGCGATTTTGCCGAGCCCGCGGCGGTCGAGGACTTCCCGATCTGTGTGCCGATCGCTACCCAGGCGCTGCACGCGTGCGGAGTCGCCAGTGCCTTCAAGATTCGCGGTGAACACCGGGTGGCCGTGACCACCTGCGGCGATGGCGCCACCAGCAAGGGCGACTTTCTTGAGGCCTTGAACGTCGCAGGAGCCTGGCAGTTGCCGGTGGTGTTCGTGATCAACAACAACCAGTGGGCGATCTCGGTGCCACGGCGGATTCAATGTGCGGCGCCGACCTTGGCACAGAAGGCGATAGGCGCCGGTTTCCACGGCGAGCAAGTCGATGGTAACGACATAATCGCGGTCTACGACCGGGTGCAAATCGCCCTCGAACGCGCGCGTCACGGTAAAGGTCCGGTGTTGCTGGAATGCGTGAGTTACCGCCTCGGCGATCACACCACCGCAGACGATGCGACGCGTTATCGCCCGGCCGAAGAGGTCAAACAGGCCTGGCTTGAAGAACCGGTCAAGCGCTTGCAACGTTATCTGGCCGAGCAGGGCGTATGGGACGAAGGGCGCGAACAGGCACTGATTACCGAGTGTCAGGCGCTGGTGCAGGGCGCTGTGGATAACTTCGATGCGGCTGGCCAACAGTCACCTAAATCGGTGATCGATCACGTTTATGCCCAGTGGCCAACGGCGCTGGCCGAGCAGCGCGAGTGGTTGCTCGAACGCGCGGCGCGCCGTGCAGGAGGGGCCGCTCATGAGTAACGGCAAAGTCACGCTGCTGGAGGCGGTCAACCTGGCGTTGCATCGGGCGATGCGCGAGGACGAAAACGTGATTGTGCTCGGTGAGGACGTCGGCGTGAACGGCGGTGTGTTTCGCGCCACGCTAGGGCTGCGCGACAGCTTTGGCTTCAAGCGGGTGATCGATACGCCGCTGGCCGAAACCATGCTCGGCGGGCTGGTGATCGGCATGGCCGCCCAAGGCTTGAAACCGGTGCTGGAAATCCAGTTCATGGGCTTCATCTACGCGGCCATGGAGCACCTGGTGTCCCACGCCAGCCGCATGCGCAACCGCACACGCGGGCGAATCACTTGCCCGATGGTGCTGCGCACGCCGATGGGCGCCGGCATTCGTGCGCCGGAACATCACAGTGAAAGCACCGAGGCGCTGTTTGCGCATATCCCAGGGTTACGCGTGGTGATTCCTTCGTCACCGGCGCGGGCTTATGGCCTGCTGCTGGCGGCCATCGATGACCCGGACCCGGTGGTCTTTCTCGAACCGACGCGGCTCTACCGAATGAATCCGCAACCGCTGATCGACGATGGCAAACGCCTGCCGCTCGATACCTGCTTCACCTTGCGTGAAGGCAGCGATATCACCCTGATCAGCTGGGGCGCCAGCGTCATGGAAACCTTGCAGGCAGCCGATGCGCTGGCGGAGCAAGGGATTTCGGCCGAGGTGATCGATGTCGCCAGCATCAAGCCGCTGGACCTCGACACGCTGGAGGCGTCGGTGCGCAAGACCGGCCGTTGCGTGATCGTCCATGAAGCGCCACGAACCTGTGGCGTCGGCGCGGAAATCGCCGCCAGCCTCTATGAACGTGCATTGCTGGATTTGCAGGCACCGATCCTGCGGGTCACCGCGCCGGACATTCCGCCACCGCTGTATCGGCAAGAGTTGCTGTACATGCCCAACGTCGAAGACATCCTTCACGCCTGCGACAGCGTGCTGCACCACTTCTAAAGAGGCGCCTGAGGCCCGGGAGGCTGCAATGAAATATTTCAAATTGCCTGACTTGGGCGAAGGGCTGCAAGAAGCGGAAATTGTCGAATGGCACGTCAAGGTCGGCGATACGGTGAAGGCCGATCAACTGTTGGTTTCGGTGGAGACTGCCAAGGCCCTGGTGGATATTCCCGCACCTTACGACGGTGTGGTGGCGAAAACCTTCGGCGGCGAAGGTGACATCCTGCACGTCGGCGAGCCTTTGCTGGGGTATGAAGGCGAGGCGGATGCCGGCACGGTGGTGGGACGGCTTGAAGGTGGCGGCAGCCAACAGGACGATCAGTTTTTCATTGGCGCCGCACCCTCGACCCGTGAACACATGAGTCCTCGCGCGACCCCGGCGGTGCGGCAACTGGCCCGGCAACTGGGCGTCGAGTTGACTGGGCTGAGCGGGTCCGGCCCCAATGGGCTGATCACCCGCAGCGACGTGGAAAGTGCCTCGCAAACCGAGCGCGACAAATTTGGCGGGGAGAAGCTGCGCGGGGTGCGCCGCAGCATGGCGCAGAACATGGCCAGGTCCCACGCCGAGGTGGTGCCGGTGACCATCTACGCCGATGCCGACCTGCATCGCTGGGGCCGTGCCCGCGATCCGTTGATCCGTTTGGCCAAGGCCATGGCGGCAGCCTGTGCCGTGGAGCCGATGCTCAACAGTGGCTTTGATGGCAAGTCCTTGTCGATCAAGCACCACGACACCCTGAATCTGGGCATTGCCGTCGACACCCCCGATGGTTTGTTCGTGCCGGTGTTGCGCGATGTGGGCAATCGCTCGTCAGATGATTTGAAAGAAGGCATCACCCGCTTGCGCGCCGACGTGCAGGCGCGTTCGATCCCGGCGAAGGAAATGATGGGCGCGACCCTGACCTTGTCGAACTTCGGCACGATGTTCGGGCGCTATGCCAACCCGGTTGTCGTACCGCCGCAAGTGGCGATCCTCGCGGCCGGTGCCATTCGCGACGAACCAGTGGCGATGGCGGGCAAGGTTGTGGTGCACCCGATATTGCCGCTGTCGCTGACCTTCGATCACCGGGTGGTGACGGGAGGGGAAGCGGCACGGTTCTTCAAGGTGTTGGTCGAGGCACTGGAACAACCGGACAGTTGAAACGCGGGCATGAAAAAGGCCCTGAGTCAGTGACTCAGGGCCTATTCAATTCGGGCGTTGCTTACTTCGCGGGCTTAGCCGATTTTGCGGGTTTGGCAGGCTCCGCTGGCTCGGCTGGTTCTGTTGGCTCAACGGGTTCAACGGCTGCGATAGGCACGTTAAGCAATTCGGACAGGGCGTCCGGCTGGCTCTTGAACGCCTTGGCGAACACATCGCGGTTTTTCGCCATGTAGATCCCGGCTTCTTCCACCTGTTGCTCGGTCAGCGACGGAACCGCTTTTTGCAACACTTCAGCCAGCAATTCGGCCAGTTCGAGCATTTTGTCATGACGGTCAGCTTCGGCTTTATCCATGAACAAGCGCTCCAGATCTCGGCTGCTGCGGTATACCACTTCGACGGCCATTCACCACCTCACATGCCTTCACGATAGTTGTCTTTTGCGACTACTGTATTTATATACAGCCAAAAGGATAAGCGAATCCCTGCGCTTTGGGTAGTGGCTTTTTAATGTAGACCGGATTCAGGATTTGTCAGGCGGGCCGAGCGGCCCCATTGCTGGTAATGGCTTCCATACCGGCAGCAACTGTCGAGCCTGGCTCCCGTAGCAGCTGTCGAGCCTGCGAGGCTGCGTTCGGCCGCAAAGCGGTCGTAAAATCAGGCAATGCGTTCTTTCAGGCAAACCGTGTGCGCAGGATTGGCGAGGACTTCGTCCTCGGACGCAGCCTCGCAAGCTCGACAGCTGCTACGGGAGCCAGGACGCAGCCTCGCAGGCTCGACAGTTGCTACGGGCGTAGCCCGCGGTTATTGCGCGGCGATGCTGTAACCGTCGAACGCGGTMTGCTGTTGCAGGGCGGTGACGATGGCCTTGCGGGTGGCCGGTTGTTCGGTGCCGGCATTGTCGATGAAGGTCTCGCTGGCAAGCTCCGCCTCGTCGCCTTCACCCACAAAGGTGAAACCGAGGAATTCGAAGGCTTCACGGTCGACGTACGGTTTGGAGCGCGGATTGCGCAGCGGCAGGCTGACGCTGGCGCCGTCCTTGCTGATGCTGAACACTTCGATTTCTTTCTTGGCACGGGCCGCCTTGCTCTTGCCGGCGCTTGGGTTGCTGATGGCCTGATGGGTCTGGTTCAGCACTTTCAGCGCCAGACCATAGACCAGCTCCTGAAAGTCTGGGTCATCCTTGAAGCTCGACAGAATCCGGCTGATCGGGAACTTGCTGCTCAGGTCTTCCAGGGCGGCGATATCGGCGGCCTCGGCGTCCTTGAGTTGTTTGAGTTCGCCCATCAGTTCGTAGGCCTTGTCGTCGTCGAAGCGGTCGTGAGCCTGGCGGATGGCCGCGCGCAACTCGCGAATCTGGTCGCTTTCTTTCGAGGTGTGGAAGGCGTCCAGGACCATCTCGCTGATGGTTTTGGCCTGCGGCACGTGTTGTGAAAGATTGATGGAGTTTTCGTATTCCGCTTTGGACGACAAGGTGATTACGGATTCAGCGGTATTGGAATCTGGCATTGAAATTTCACTACTTCTTTAAACAGAATTTGAGACGAGAACAGCATCGGCGTTTTCGGGTTGCCTAATCTATTGGACCGCTGCGATGTTGTCACGGACCAACGGACGATCAGGGCAACACAGCGACCGATGTGACCGCAACAGCAGCCAATCGTTGCGCAAAAAAGCCCCGCGTTCGATTCGAAGGCGGGGCTGAAGGCAGTCCGGCGGGCATTGGGTATTCAGTTCATTTCGGCGACCAGCACTTCAACCATGGCCTTGGCGATAAAGCGTGGGTTGTTTTTTAACCAGCGGGAGCGCTTTTGAGTGCCCGCAGCGCCATCAACTCGCGGTACAGCGTGATTGCCCGACCGCAAAAGAGCCCGAGCGTAAACCCCGAGGCGATGCCGGTGAGTGCCAGCGTCTGCACACTGGCCGAGCGCTCCGGGTGAACGGCGGATTGATAGCCGATGAAGTACTTCACCGCAAAAAACAGCAGAGAGATGTAGAGAATTTTCCAGGTGCCGGGAACGATCAGGTCTTTGCCGTCGCTGTCCAGCGTCAGCCCACGGCGCGAGAACAACACAATCGCCGCCAGACTGCCCAGCGCGATACCGGCGAGCCAGCTGCCCAACGTCAACTCGGTATGTTCGTGGTAGTTCAGTGAAAAGAATGACCAGAGCGTCAGGATGCCCGGTGTAATGAGCAGGGAAAGTTTGCTTTCCCGGCTGGGCGTCCTGGCCCTGAGCCCGTAATAACAGATCAACAGGAAAACCCCGTAGACCCACAGCGGTGTGCCTTGCAGGATATCGAGCATCAGCGGATACCTCTGCACGATTGGGGCAGGGTGGTTGCGTAAAACATGGTCAGCGTCCTTGCTTGAGTCAATGTCAGGGAGGCTAGCGGATTATCGCTGGGGCGAATTCAAATTCATTGAGCGAACCGCCAACGCGCTCGCCGTTTCCTCATCCACTGGCAGAGAAAAGCGGAAGGTCGCGCCTTGTCCCGGCACGTCCATCAGGTGAATCTCGCGGCCATGCAGTTGCAGAATCCGGTGCACGATGCGCAGTCCCAAACCGCCATCACGACGCGCACCACCAATGTTGAACGGACGCAGGAACAAGCCTTCGCGCAGTTCTGTGGCGATGCCCGGGCCGCTGTCGCTGACGGTGATCTCGACGAACTTGCCTTGCGGGACAAGGCTGATGTCGATTTCCCCGCCATCGGGTGTGTGGCGCAAGGCGTTATCGAACAGGTTGGTCAGCACGCGCTCGATCAGCCCAAGGTCGGCGCAGACCGCCGAGACGTTCGGTGCGAAGCTCGCCTTGAGCTGCACGTGTCGGGCTTCGGCGGTCAGTTCGAATTTCTGAAAGATGTCCTGCACCAGATCGGTCAGGGAGAAACGCTCCAGCACCGGCTGGACGAAGCCGTGTTCCAGGCGCACCAGTTCCAGCAACGACTGCGCCAAGCCGCCGACCTTGCGGCTTTGATCGAGGGCGATGCCCAGATAGCGGCGGCGTTCGGCCGGGGTCAGGCTGGCGTCTTTCAACGACAGGGTTTCGAGGTAGCCATGCAGCGACGCCAGCGGTGTGCGCAGGTCGTGGGAGATATTGGCGACCAGCTCGCGGCGTTCCTGATCCTGGCGGGTGAGGGAGCGCCATTGTTCGCCCAGGCGTTTTTGCATCTGCCGGAAGGCGGCATCGAGCACGGCGATTTCGTCCTGAGTGGCGAGGTTCTCCGCTGGACCTGAGGGCGCCGGCGAGGGCGGGGCGACCGGTACGCCGTCGATGTCGAAATGTGCGACCGTGTCGGTCAGGCGGCGCAGCGGTCGGGTGATCAGGGTAAACGCTGTGAGACCGGCGATCAGGCACAGCAACGCGACCATCCCGATCGACCACAGCGCGGTATTCAGCGCCGCGCTGGTGGCGCCGCGTTCGGCGTAGCGGTCGTGTTCTTCGCTGAGCAGCACCACGTAGAGATAGCCGACCTGCTGACCGTTGACCTTGAGCGGTGCGGCGCTGAACACCTTGCGCCCGTCGATGCTGCGCGGGTCGTCGCCGAGAATCGGCAGGGCTTCACCGTTGAGCAGGCGCCGCACGGGGGCCAGATCGACCTGCTCGCGACGCAGGTGGCCTTCGGGCGCCGCATTGCCGACCACCCGGCCGCTGCTGTCGAGCAGGTACACCTCGACGCTCGGGTTCACCAGCATCAACTGGCTGAACAACTCGCGTAGCGCATCGGGTTTCAGGCCATTGGCGTCCATCAACTGAGTGTCGTGGGCGATGTGCTGCGCCAGATCCCGGGACAAGCCTTGCACCACTTCCAGCTCATGCATGTGGTTGGAGCGCACTTGCATCCACACCGACGTGCCGCTGCACACCAGCAGCAACAGGGCGAACACCGCCGACAGGCGCTGGGTGAGTGTCAGTCTCATGGCTGCTCCTGCGCCGGGGCGAATTTATAGCCACGGCCCCACACCGTGAGAATCCGCACTGGTTGCGCCGGGTCGGTTTCAATCTTGGAGCGCAGACGATTGATGTGCGTGTTGACGGTGTGCTCGTAGCCTTCGTGGCTGTAACCCCAGACGGCGTTCAGCAGGTCCATGCGCGAGAAGACCTTGCCTGGCTGCCGGGCGAAAAAGTACAGCAGGTCGAACTCGCGTGGGGTGAGGTCCAGGCGCTTGCCGTCGAGCGACACATCACGGGTGATCGGGTCGATGAACAGCCCGTCGCAGGTCAAGCTGCCAGCGTCCATTTTCAGGTTGCGGGCCATGGCGTCGACCCGTCGCAGCAGGGCCTTGACCCGTGCCACCAGCTCAAGCATCGAAAACGGTTTGGCCAGGTAATCGTCGGCCCCCAGCTCCAGGCCGAGAATGCGGTGCACTTCGCTCGACCGGGCGCTGGTGATGATGATCGGGGTGTAACGGGCCATGGCGCGGGCGCGGCGGCAGATTTCCAGGCCGTCGACGCCCGGCAGCATCAGGTCGAGGATCAGCGCATCCCAGCTGCCTTGCTCGAGCAGGCGCAAACCTTCGTTGCCATCGGCGCTGTGCACGACCTCGAAATGTTCGTCGCGCAGGTGCAGGCAGATCAGGTCGGCGATGTGTTTGTCGTCCTCGACCACCAGGACGCGTTTGGGTTGATCCATTGGGACTTAATCCTGTTGCGCAGTGCTCGTATTGTGCGGGGTTTTCCCTCGGCGAGTTATCACGAATTGTTTAACTCCACGTGAGGATTTGGCGATCACCTCAAGCCTAGGCTGTGTTCCATGTCATCCACGGCGGATTTAGGGAGAGGGCCATGTTTTCACGGCGACAGATTCTTCTAACGGGCGGCGGGCTGGGCCTTGCGGCGCTGGTTGCCGGTGTATTGCCAAAAATGACCGGGCACTCGCTGCTGATCAGCGAGGCGAGCGCCGCCGAGACCTTCGAGGTCAGCCATAGCGATGCCGAGTGGCGCAAGCTGCTCAGCGCCGAGCAGTACGAAATCCTGCGCGAAGAGGGCACCGAACGGGCCTATTCCAGCGCACTGAACAACGAACACCGCGACGGTACTTTCGCCTGCGCGGGGTGCGATCTGGCGCTGTTTTCATCGAAAACCAAATTCGACAGCCATACCGGTTGGCCGAGTTTCTGGGCGCCCCTGGAGCATGCCGTCGCGACCCGCGAAGACCGCTCGTTCGGCGTGCTGCGCGAAGAAGTTCACTGTCGACGCTGCGGCGGCCATCTGGGCCATGTGTTCAACGACGGGCCAAAACCGACCGGTCTGCGCTACTGCATGAACGGTCTGGCGATGACCTTCAAGCCGCAAACGGCCTGACACCATGGGCAGGCTTTTTCCTTCACTTCATACAGGTCCTTGTTATGTGGCTTCTGGTCCTCGCGTATCTCGGTGGTGTGCTGACGATTCTCAGCCCGTGCATTCTGCCGGTCCTGCCGTTTGTCTTCGCTCGCACCGGGCAACCGTTTATCAAGAGTGGCTTGCCGCTGTTGGCGGGGATGGCGCTGACCTTCGCGCTCGTCGCCTCGTTGGCGGCGGTGGGCGGCGGTTGGGTGGTGCAACTCAATCAGTACGGTCGCTGGCTCGCGTTGCTGTTCGTAGCACTGTTCGGGCTGACGCTGCTGCTGCCTCGACTCGCCGAACGGCTGACGCGTCCACTGGTGGCCGCCGGCAGTCGACTGTCGGAAGCGGCGGGCGCCGATGCCCGGCCGCGTCCCGCTGCTTCGTTGCTGATCGGCGTCGCCACGGGCCTGCTCTGGGCACCGTGCGCCGGGCCGATTCTCGGGCTGGTGCTGACTGGCGCGGCGCTGCAAGGGGCAAGCATCGGCACCACCTTGCTGTTGCTGGCGTATGCGCTGGGCGCCGCCACTTCCCTCGCAGTCGCGTTGTTGCTGGGCGGTAAAGTCTTCGCGGCGATGAAGCGTTCGATCGGCGCCGGTGAATGGCTGCGCCGTGGTCTTGGTGCGGCGATGCTGGCGGGTGTGGCCGCGATCGCCCTGGGCCTGGACACCGGGCTTCTGGCGCGGGTGTCGACCGCGTCCACCGGTGGGTTTGAACAGGCGCTGGTCGGTCGACTGGCGGGTAAGTCCGGGGCGATGATGGCGCGGATTCCGACGTCCGCCGACGATCAATCAGGCGCCGGCATGATGGCCGCCGGTGGTGCGATGAAAGTGGCCGCCAACGCTCCCGCGTCGCTGCCCGTCGAAGGTAACCTGCCGCCGCTGGACGGTGCGGTGCAGTGGCTGAATTCAGCGCCGCTCAGCGCTCAAACGTTGAAGGGTAAAGTGGTGCTGGTGGATTTCTGGACTTACTCCTGCATCAACTGCCTGCGCACCTTGCCGTACGTCAAAGCCTGGGCCGAGAAGTATCGTGATCAGGGCCTGGTGGTGATCGGCGTGCATGCGCCGGAGTTTGCCTTCGAACGGGATGTGGGCAACGTGACCAAAGCCATGAAGAACCTGGGTATCACCTACCCGGTGGCTATCGATAACGACTACAGGATCTGGCGGGCTTTCAACAACGAATACTGGCCGGCGCACTATTTTGCCGACGCTCAGGGACGCATTCGCTACCACCATTTTGGCGAGGGCAACTACGCCGAATCGGAACGGGTGATCCAGCAGCTGTTGCGTGAAGCCGGCGCGGCGAAAGTCGCCGATGGCCTGATCGATGCCAGCGCCCAAGGTGTGCAACGGGCACCGGACATGAACGAAGTGCGCTCGCCGGAAACCTACGTTGGTTACCAGCGTTTGGAACATTTCGTACCTGAGGCGAGCCTCGCGCCCGACAAGGTTGCCGCCTACAGCGCACCCGCGACACTGGCGCTGAATGACTGGACGCTGGACGGTCACTGGAACGTCGGTTCGGAGCGCGCCACCTCGGCGGCCCCGGCCAGCCGCATCGTTTACCGCTTCCATGCCCGCGACTTGCACCTGGTGCTGGGCCCTGGTGCTGACGGCAAACCGGTGCGTTTCAAAGTGATGATCGACGGCAAGGCCCCGGGCGATGCCCACGGCACCGACGTCGCCCCGGATGGCAGCGGCAGCGGCAGCGTCACCGAACAACGCCTCTACCAATTGGTGCGCCAACCCGGCGACGTGGCAGATCGGACCTTCAGCATCGAGTTCCTCGACCCGGGCGTGTCGGCGTATGCGTTTACCTTTGGTTGATGAGCATGTAGGAGCTGCCGAAGGCTGCGATCTTTGAATCTACTTATGCAGGAGTCGTCATCATGAAAACCCGATTTACCTGGCGCCAGACCCTGCTCGGGCTGACCGTCGCTGCAGTCGCAGGCCAATGCATGGCCTTTTCATTCGGCGCTGCCGAAGACGCGGTCGCCATCGCGCCGCCTGCCCTCGATGAAACGCCCAAGACCAACAGCGAAACGGCGGTGTTCGCCGGAGGCTGCTTCTGGGGCGTTCAAGGCGTGTTCCAGCATGTCAAAGGCGTCAAGAATGCGCTCTCCGGATACGCCGGAGGCGCAGCGAACACCGCGCAATACGAGCGTGTCAGCGAGGGTGACACAGGCCATGCCGAATCCGTTCAGGTCACTTTCGATCCTGCTCAGGTGAGCTACGGCACCTTGCTGCAAATCTACTTCTCGGTCGCTCATAACCCCACCGAGCTCAATCGCCAGGGCCCGGACACCGGAACCCAATATCGCTCGGCGATCTTTGTCGAAAGTGCCGAGCAACAAAAAGTCGCCCAGGCCTACATCGCACAGCTCGATGCAGCGCACGCCTTCAACAAACCGATCGTGACCAAACTCGAAACCTACAACGGCTTCTACCCGGCCGAGGCCTACCATCAGAACTTCCTGACGGAGCATCCGACGTATCCCTACATCGTGATCAACGACCTGCCGAAAGTGGCGCAACTCAAACAGCTGTACCCGGAGCGGTATCAGGAGAAACCGGTGTTGGTGAAGACTGGCATGTAGTGCTGGATCAACCGGAAATCATGTTCTTGCCAATGATCTTCGAGCGATACAACGCCTGATCCGCCCGAGCCAGCAGGCCGGTTTGTTGCTCGTCTTCAAAGCGTTGCGCCACGCCGAAGCTCATCGTGACCCGGAAGTCGCCCACCGGTGGCAGGCTCGACAGCTCAAGGCGGATGTTTTCGGCGACKGCGCGTGCGGTGGCAGCGGTGCTGTTGGGCAGGATCACAATGAACTCGTCACCGCCCCAACGGGCCAGCAAGTCACCTTCGCGCACGCAGCGTTTGACGCTTTCGACCACGTGCACCAACGCCGCGTCGCCCAAGGCATGGCCGTAATGGTCGTTGATATTTTTGAAGTCATCGATGTCCATGGCGATCAGCGACAGCGGCTGACGAAAGCGTTGGGAGCGCTCGCATTCCAGTGGCAGGGCTTTTTCCAGGAGGTAACGGTTGGCGATCCCGGTCAGGGTGTCGCTTTCTGCCAGTTTGCGGTTCTCGTCCAGTTGAGCCTGTAACCGCTGATTGAGCAGAGACAACTCGCGGGTCCGTTCCTCGACCATCGCTTCGAGGGAATGATTGCGCCGTTCGAGTTGTTCGAGCAGACGTTTCTTGTCTTCAATGCTGCGGTTGGCCCCGATCATCCGTGCCACTGAGCCATTGGCGTTACGTGCGATCACATGACCGCGATCCTCGATCCAGATGTAGCTGCCATCCTGTTTGCGGCAACGGTACTCGGTTTGGTAATGGGGGGAGCGCTGATGCAGGTGATCATCGAAATGCATCATCACCCGCTGGTAATCGTCGGGATGAATCGCGTTCTCCCAGGTCAGCACGTTGTTCTCTAGAGCATGGGGCTCGTAACCGAGCATGTCGTACCAGCCGCGATTGCGGTAGACGAACCCGGTGTTGGCGTTCCAGTCCCAGATTCCGTCGCTGACCAGTTCCAGAATCGCGTGCAGCATGTCTTCATTCAGATCAGTCAGGCTGACCTTCAACGGCTCGATACTGGACAACTCAACCATCACCGCTCTCCCTGCTGCCCTGATCTTCAAGTGGCCAGCCAATCGTAAAGAATAACTCATGGCACGTTGACACTGTAGTGCCGGATATCAAGGTGTAGAAGCCTTTTTCGCAGCAATAATGGCGTGCACAAATCAGTTCTGTTTACCCCACGTCTGCAACGCAAACTCGACAAAACTGCGCAGTTTCGGCAAACGGTAGCGGTCCTGCGCGTAAATCAGATTCATCGGGCGACGGGGCAGTTGATAGTCCTGCATCAGGGCCACCAGTTTCCCTTCCCGAAGGTCTTGATCCACCAGAGCATCCGGCAGCATCACCACTCCCATTCCGGTGCGTGCCGCCTGGTGCAGGCCCGATGAACTGTTGATCAGCATCGGACCGCTCACCGCTACGACGATCTCCCCGTCAGGGCCGCTCAGGCGCCACTGTTTTTCCACCGAGCGCCATTCATCGCCCGCCGGGTAGGCGAAGGCCAGGCAGTCGTGATCGGCCAGTTCCTCCGGTTTTTGCGGTGTGCCACGGCGTGCCAGGTACGCCGGCGAGGCACACATGGTCAGGGTGTAGTCCTCCAGTGGCCGGGCGATCAGGTTGGACGGTTCGGTATTGCCCAGGCGAATCGCCACGTCAAAGCCGTTGTCCAGCAGATCAAGGCGTTGATTGGTCAACACCACGTCCAGCTTGACCTGCGGACAGCGCAACACGAATTCGCTCAAGGCGGGCGCCAGGCGTTCCGTGCCAAAGGTCAGCGGGGCGGTGATCCGCAGCGTTCCGCTGGGTTCGCACTGAGTTTGTTCGGCCAGCCGTTCGGAGTCGGCCACCAGCCCCTGCACCTCAAGACAGCGCTGATAATAGGTCGAGCCAAATTCGGTCAAGCGCTGACGCCGCGTCGTACGGTGCAGCAAGCTGACACCCAGGCGTTGCTCCAGCGCCCGCAGGTGATTGCCGACCATGGTGGTCGACATTTCGCACTCCAGGGCGGCAGCGGTCATGCTGCCAGCCTCGACCACTTTCACGTAAACCGACATTGCCAGCAGTAAGTCCATTATCAAGCCCAGCTTTAAAATGATTGAAGAGTTACGGCGTTTATCCAGCTCAGGTGGCTAACGATACTGCAAAAACACTGACCAATGATGGAGCTTGATGTCATGACCGCCGCCTGCCTGATGACCACGTATCAACCCCTGGCCTTGAGCTTTACCAAAGGGCTGGGCACACGCCTGTGGGATCAGGCCGGTCGTGAATACCTGGATGCGGTGGCGGGCGTGGCCGTGACCAATGTCGGCCACTCGCACCCGAAGGTGGTCAGCGCCATCAGCGAACAAGCCGGCCTGTTGCTGCACACCTCCAACCTGTACAGCATCGACTGGCAGCAACGGCTGGCGCACAAATTGACGCAGTTGTCGGGGCTTGACCGGGTGTTCTTCAACAACTCCGGCGCCGAGGCCAATGAAACTGCGTTGAAACTGGCCCGGCTGTACGGTTGGCACAAAGGTGTCGAGCAGCCGTTGGTGGTGGTCATGGAAAATGCCTTTCATGGCCGCACGCTGGGCACCTTGTCGGCCAGCGATGGCCCTGCGGTGCGCTTGGGCTTTCAGGAGTTACCGGGGGATTTCATCAAAGTGCCATTCGGCGATCTCGCCGCGCTGGATAAGGCGCACCAGACTCATGGTCAGCGCATCGTGGCGGTTTTGATGGAGCCGATTCAGGGCGAGAGCGGCGTGAAACTCGCGCCGCCCGGTTACCTGAAAGCCCTGCGCGAATTGTGCAATCGGCGCAACTGGCTGCTGATGCTCGATGAGATCCAGACCGGTATCGGCCGTACCGGGCAATGGTTCGCCTTTCAACACGAAGGTATCGTCCCGGATGTCATGACCCTGGCCAAAGGCCTGGGCAACGGTGTCCCCATTGGTGCTTGCCTGGCTCGCGGTAAAGCCGCCGAATTGTTCACACCGGGCAGCCACGGCAGCACGTTTGGCGGAAACCCGCTGGCGTGTCGGGTGGGTTGCACCGTGCTGGAAATCATCGAAGAACAAGGCTTGCTGGAAAACGCCAAGCGTCAGGGCGAACGCCTGCTCGCACGCTTGCACGCCGAACTCGATGGCAACCCGCAAGTGCTGGCGATCCGTGGCCAAGGCTTGATGATCGGCATCGAACTGGCCCAACCCATTCGCGATCTGACCCTGATCGCTGCGCGGGACCACGGGCTGCTGATCAACGTGACACGGGGCAAGACCATCCGCTTGCTGCCGCCGCTGACTATTGATGAGCGGGAGGTGGAGATGATTGTGCGCGGGGTAGGGCGGGTGGTGAGAGGGGATTAACCAACTCCATCTTTGTTTACGGCAGGCGGTATTTCAGAGTGTTTTTGAAATACCACCTGCCGGCACTCGTCTTTTACGTCCTTCACTGCGCGCAAGTTGCAGATTGAGGCTATGAGACGTTCAGAGTTGGCTCGTGAAGCAAGAAGATAGGTTGTTTCGTTGGCGTTGGTTGAGGTGGTCATGATGGGTCGAAACGCTCGGAGTTTAGTAACCAGCCTCGATTAGGCGCTCGGTATGCTCCGTTGTCTTCAAGACGTTTCCTTGAAAAAGGTAGGTTCGATCCGAGTAAAACGTGCTCAGATTTACTGCTGCAACTTACGCGTGTTTCTCAGGTGCACGATTACCGCCACAACCACAACGACCAGCACAACACCCAAGGCAATCGGCAACCGGTAAGGTCTGAGATCACCAAACAATTGCTGAAGCGCTTCGCCCGCCCAATAACCGCCGCTGACAAACAGTGTGGCCCAAACCATTGCACCGAGCATGTTCCACAGTGAAAAACGCAACGGCGACAGGCCACTGGCACCGATCACCATGGGGCCCACCAACCGCATGCCGTACAGAAAGCGTACCGAAAAAACCGACATCGACGGGTAGCGTGCGATCAATCCGCTGACGCGCTTGATCTGCGCTTGCTGGCGTTTGAGGCGAGGTAGCAGTCGCGTGCCGAAATAACGGCCGCTCCAGAACAGCAATTGATCCCCCAACATCCCACCGGCGCTGGCCCAGGCGATCACCGGCCAAAGCTTCAGCAAATGCTGATGCGCCGCCATGCCGCCCAATATCAGGATGGTTTCGCCTTCCATGACACAACCAATAAAAACCGCCCAATAGCCGTAGGTCGCGAGGAGGTGATTGAGGTCTATGTGCTCGAACATGGGCGGTTGGCGGCCTTTGGCGTGTTGTGGAGGCTGAGTAATGGTGGACCGTTATCGGCTGGGGTCGTTGCCCGTGCATTCATGATTGAAGCGATTATGTGGATGCGACATTCGAGAGCGGACGCTCCCCCAGGTACTCAACCAACCGTAGCAGATAACCGTCCGGGTCCTGCACCAACAGCTCATGCTGGCCGACCTCCACCGTACCGGATCGATACCACTTCTCGGCAAGCGGGCGAAACATTGGCCACTCGGCAGCGGCCAGCCGCTGGAGAATCGGCTCGACACTGTCGACCGTCATCTGAAAGTTGATGCCGCGCCCAAATGGCGGTTCCAGTGGAGCGGTCACCCATTGCCCTTCGAGCGGGTCGTACTGCTCCAGCATGACCTGCACCCCGTCGAAATCGAGGTAGGCAAATCCCTCTTCGGGGCGGTCGTAGGCGACCCTGAAGCCAACCAATCTGGTCCAGAAATCCAGACTGTTCCTGATGTCGCCGACCATCAGTTCGGGGACCATTCTGTTCCTTGAAAGCATACGTCTCCTTTAATGCGCATCTGACCTGATCAATGTTGCCCTGAAAATACCACCTCAATCCGCCTGAGCAGGCGCGACCATTCGGGTTCTCGGCGAATCATCTGCGTTGTGCTGATAAATCTCCAATGGCAGGCCCTTTTCATTGAAGAACACCTGGCCAATTCCTGCCGAATTCCACAACCGTTCGCCGGCCACGGCGTGTTCGGGGGGCGCGGAATCACCTTCATACATTGACGTTTGGTCAGCCAGTTGAGAGGCGAGCGCGGTGAGGAGAGCCAGCGGTTGAGGCGGTCGAACCACTCGAGCAGGCTCGGCGGAAACTCGTTTTTGATGCCGCTGCTGGTGATTTGCTAGATGCTCGGGCTGGCCTTGCGATGGCGAATCAGCACCTTGTAAAAAATGTGTCGGTACAAGGGCTGTGGGTGTCCCCATTATTGGAATGTTCAGAATCAAGTGGATGTTGGTAATGCTTTGCTCGACTGCCCCAGTTTTCTTCTGAGTATTGTGGACGTTGGAAGTTCGATATATTTATAACTAAGGAAGGAAAACAATACGGTTGTCAGGCAAATGCCCGTCAGCGTGAGTGCTTGGTTTAATCCTAGTTTTTGCTGAGCTGTAAGTGCGTACCAGATGATTAAGGGGTGTGCTAAGTAAGTTGAATAAGACCAGTCTCCCAGTTTACTTATAAGTGACGTTTTCGAAAAGAGGGGTTCCTGGGAAATAAATGCGAGGATTATTGCGGCGCAGGGTAATCCGCTTCGTAAAGGATTGTGATCGACAAAGTCTGATGCTGCAATCGCAGTAATAGACAGCAGGATAATGGCGATGGCAGGCCCGAAGTGTATCGCCCGGTGATACCCATTTTTGTAGATTATCGATATGACAACGCCAAGCAGGAAGTCATAAATAATGGGCGCGCTGTAAAATGCCAGTGATCCTCCTGCTTTGGGTAATACTGTCTCTATTAGGGTAATGCCTATTAATAGCGCTGGGGCCAGAATGTTTTTTGGAAGGCGTAGTGATAAGGCAAATATGACATAAAAAACAACTTCGAAGTTTAAGGTCCATCCTACCGTTAGTAGGGGGTATAATCCCAGCCCTGAAGGATTCTCGGCGGGTATGAAAAACATGCTTTTGAGTAAGAAATCTGGAGTGAATCCTAGGGGCGGCATTACAGTGGGAAGTAGAATTATTGTTAAGCTGGCGGCAAAGGTATAGAGCCAATAGGCAGGTACTATTCGTGCAATTCTCTGAATTGCAAAGTCACGGGTGGAGATTGTTTTTCCAGAGGCGGAGGTGTAAATGACAAACCCGCTGATAACAAAGAAAATGTCTACTCCAAGGGAACCGTAATTGTAGAGTGAGGCTGTAATTGAGTTGCTGTCTTTGTTATCGAAAATCTGTACGTAATGATGCAGTACTACAATCCACGCGGCAAAGGCTCTGAGGAACTGGATTGAATTAAGCATCGGCTGGCCATCTTGAAAACGGGAAGTATAGTCCGTCTTATCTGTGTGTCATAGGGACCTCGGGTTCTAAAGGTTGGAAAAAGGTTAATGGGGACATGTTTTTTCAAACCGGCATCCGGTTCTTATGAAAGTAAACCCGCCCCCCTATTGTTCCAAGCTTGGCGAACCGATCGTCGGACAGGCTCTAGCCGGTCAGCTCATCGGCAAGACTTCCAAAGCGTCACCACCTTGCATCAACGTTTGCGCCTCACCATTCTCAATCACCCAGCGCAGCAGATCGGTCACCGGCACGCGGTGGCTGCGTTCGACCCATTGCAGGCCGTCGGGGCTGTAGTGTTCGGTGTAGCGGGTGAGGATCATCTCGCGCTGGTCACTCGACAGTTGCAGGCTGACTTCGCGGCAGTGCAGGTTGGCGTTGGCGTGTTTCACCACGCGTTGTTGCAGGATCAGCGGCTGGTTTTCAGAGATCATCGGTCTGGGCTTCCTGGCAGCGGTGTACGCGTGAGCGAGGGCATGAGCAAACAGTCTTCGGGAAAAGAGGATAGATGCTGACATTCGAGCCTTGCGCAAAGATGTCTGCTTTTTTACCGCGCTGTCGCTTTGTTACCCGATTGAAATATATGACGGACCACGCTGAATGGTTTTAGATGTGGGTTCTTTCAGACCTTAAGTGATGCCGCTGGTGAGCAGTCTTTTGATCGTGGACGACGACCTTGAGGTCCTCGCGCTGCTGAAGAAGTTTTTTGTGCAACAAGGTTACGCGGTGGAAGTGGCCACCGATGGCGCCTCGATGTGGGCGGCGATTGAGCGCCAGGCGCCGGACCTGATCATTCTCGACCTGATGCTGCCGGGCGAGAACGGGCTGACGCTGTGCCAACGCCTGCGCCAGCAATACCCGACGCCGGTGATCATGCTGACCGCCATGGGTGAGTTGAGTGATCGGGTGGTCGGGCTGGAGATGGGCGCCGATGATTACCTGAGTAAACCGTTCGACGCCCGGGAGCTGCTGGCCCGCGTGCGCGCCGTGCTGCGCCGGGCCGGCGAAAGCCGCCCGCTGACCGGGGAAGCGCCGCGCCCGCTGATCAAGTTTGCCGACTGGCAACTGGACCTTACCCGCCGGGAACTGCGCTCACCGGATCAGGTGATGATTCCGCTGTCAGCCGGGGAGTTCGACTTGCTGCTGGTGTTTGTCGAACATCCGCAGCGCATTCTCACCCGGGAACAGTTACTGGACCTGGCGCGGGGCCGCACCCATGAGGCGTTCGATCGCAGCATCGACGTTCAGGTCAGCCGCCTGCGACGCAAACTGGAGTACGACACCAAGCGCCCCGAGATGATTCGTACCGTGCGCAACGGCGGCTATCTGTTCACCCCCAGCGTGACCCGCCAGTGAACAGACTCATGGCAGCTTTGCGTCTGCGCCCGCGGGATACGGTGGCCCGCTGGATTGCCCTGACCACCCTCATTGCGATGCTCACGTCGCTGGCGTTCAACGCGTTGTTTATCCAGTTGGCCGGCGTCTGGGCGTATCCACCGCTGGCCGAAACCGGCCTCCTGGAAAAAACCGCGTCCATTACCCGGATGATCGAAGCCTCACAAGTATCGCAGCGCGAACGCCTGGCCGAGGCCGCCAGCGAAAGTACCTTCAGCGTCAGCTGGCATGCCACCCGTCAAGGCCTCGACTTGCCGGACACTCCTGAAGCGGCTTACCGCACCGCCTCACCGGAGGCCCAGCGCCTGTTCAACACACCGACCCGCCGGGTCGAAGCCTATCAACCCGGCGACTGGCCACAGAAGAACGGGCATTACGCCTTGCTGGTGCAACTGGCGGATCAGTCCTGGCTGATGTTCAGCGTGCCGTCACGCAGCTGGGGGCTGGCGGAAGGGCCACGCACCCTGATCGTGATTCTGCTGGTGTTGCTGTCGACCGGTATCGTCGCGCTGATCGCCACCCGCCGACTGGCCAAACCCCTGCAGCAATTCGCCCAAGGCGCCCGACGCTTTGGCGTCGATTTCCGCGCACCGCCCATCGACCCGGTCGGCCCGCATGAAATCCGTCAGGCGATCCTCGCGTTCAATGCCATGCAGGCCCAGTTGCAGCACTTCATCAAAGACCGCACGCAGATGCTCGCCGCCATCTCCCACGACCTGCGCACCCCGCTGACCCGCATGCGCCTGCGTGGCGAATTCATCGAAGACCCCGAGCAGCAGCAACGGCTGTTTCGCGACGTCGACGAAATGCAGGCCATGATCAACTCCGCCCTGGAATTCTTCCGCGACGACGCCCGCCTGGAACAGGCAACCCAGTTCGACCTGGCCGAACTGCTGCAAACCCTGATCGACGACTACCGCGACCAGTCCATCGACATCACCTTCAGCGGCCCACCCCGACTGGTCTACTTCGGCCGCCCACTGGGGCTGAAACGGGTGATCACCAACTTGCTGGATAACGCGATCAAGTACGCCAGCGAGCCGGCGATTGAACTGCGCCAGGAGGACGAACAGGTGATCGTTCGCGTACTCGACCGTGGGCCGGGGATCCCGGCTGACAGTTATGAACAAGTGTTTGCGCCGTTCTTTCGGCTGGAAGGGTCGCGGAATAAGAGCACGGGGGGCGTGGGGCTGGGGTTGTCGGCGGCGCGGGCGATTGTGTTGGAGCATGGTGGGACGTTGACGGTGAGGAACCGGACGGGGGGAGGGTTGGAGGCGCGGGTGGTATTGCCGGTGCAGGAAAGTTAGAGACGATTCGTGGTTGATGGCCAGCTGCCATCTAACGATAATCCTGCTCCCCTGTACTCACGCAAGGAAACGCCGTGAAAAAATCCCTCCTGCTCGTCCCACTGCTCGTGCTGCTGCAAGGTTGCGGTGTGACCATGACGCGTTATGAACCGAGTTACGAGAACGTCCAACAGCTTAAACAGACCCCACCGCTGCAATCGATCAGCAATGCTCAAGTGAAGGCGGACTCTGGCCAGGGCTCGTTGACGGTTCGGGCTAATCCGATCCGTTCGCCGAGTGGCAGCATCCCTCTGCATATTCAGGAGGCCATTAACGAAGAACTGCGTCGAGCAGGCCTGCTGGATCCGCATGCACAGCGGCGCCTCGATGTATTGCTGGTCAAAAATGAGCTGACAGGAGGCATGGGCACCGGTACTGGCGAGCTTGCAGCCCGTTTCACGATGTTCAAGGGCAATGAGGTGGTTTATGACGCGACCAAGGATGTGAATCGCCAATGGGACAGCAGTTTTTTCGGATTCATTGCGATCCCGAATGCTGCCAATGCCTACAACCCGATGGTTCGTGATTTGTTGAAGAGCCTGTACAGCGATCCGCAGTTCATTCAGGCCCTGAAATAAGGGTTATAAAAGAGCCGCAAGTGCTAATGCCAGTCAGTTAACGTTATTTTTGCGAGGAGTGCTTCGGGCTGTTCGCCAGGCTCAAGCTCCCCCTCACCCTAGCCCTCTCCCCAGGGGTGAGAGAACTGACCGAGGTGGTCTTTCGAGTTACATCGACCTGAATGTCCGAGTCGAACTCAGGTTTCGAAAGGCATGGAGATCTGCTCCCTTTCCCCTCTCCCTCGTGGGGAGAGGGCTGGGGTGAGGGGTGGATTTCGGATCAGAACAGAGCATTCAGGTGCTGAGTTTTCTTAACTGATCGGCATTAGCCGCAAGTGCGGCTCTTGTTTTTTATCAGGCCCGTGGCACGTGGGAATCGAGTGCCGAATATTTCAGGCTCTTGCTCTCTACCAATTGTTTGAGCAACGCGTTGACCTGACGACTGAAGGTATCGCTCACCGCCGCTTTCGGGGTGTTACCCATCAAAGGCAGAAACCAGATGCCAATCCAGGTATGGACCGCGTCATGGTTACTGGTATTGCTGACTGGCAGCCCTTGTTGGTCAAGCGCCTCGAGGCTCATGGTGTATTCATCCGTCCCCATCGCAGGGATGACGGTCATGGTGAGTCCACTGATATAGGCCATGGCCAACTGACCACCTCCCGGCGGGTGGTTGTACACCTTGAGGCGCAGGTTGTAGTCGCCTGGCTGTTGCTGGAACTTGTCCAGCGTGACGCGGCCAAAGAGCCCGGAATCGTTCAGCACTTTTTGCAGTTCAGGCTTGAGCATGTCGCGTGCCTGTGGAACTTCAACAGCTGAAGCGCTTTTTGGCTCGCCCTGATAGAAGTCGAAGTCGACATAGACATTCGGCTTGTTCGAATAAGCGGACATGGACGGCATAGTCACCGGAGCCACTTCGTCCTTGGTAAAACTGGCGCAACCGCTCAGCCCAAGCACCAGGGCCAACCCCAGAATTTTTCCAGATTGCATGACGACTTCCTTAATTGATGGCAAAGCGCCTCCATGCGGAGTGCGGGGCGGATTCTAGAGAGTGTCAGGTGATTTCAAAAGGCCATATCTAAGAAAATTTGGCTGGGAACAGGAAAAAACAGATTTTTTCAATAGCCTGAAGGGCTGCTTCACGTACGTGGGAAGTCAATCAGCGTTGATCAAGGTTGTTGAGCCGAGAAACCTTGCAGTGGGAGGGCTGGAGGTGAGGGCGGTGTTCAGTTGTCACGAAAATAGATAAAAAATGGGCAGCCTTGCCCAGGTCGCCCATTTTATCCGCGCAATAATGTTGTGAACTCTAATATTTAATAACAGCCCGCCTTGATTAAAGATATTGAACGCTCCGCTTAATGCCACTGACTCCTTACTTCCTGCCACTGAGTTTCTGACAGCCACTTGTCTGCCATTGGAAAGAAGATATTCTCCTCGCTTTCCATATGATCATAGTATTTCTTGATAAAGTCATCGATGGTATCAGCGATCACTTTTATTTCCTGAGTTGAGTCTTCCAACGCCTTGAGTTGTCCAGCAATGCGCCCAAATGCCAGATGGTCGCGCTCGATATCCTTGACCCGTGGGTGGATCGGTGCCTCGGTCTCCAGCAAGGCCCGCCGGATAATCTCTTCATTTTCATGGTGATGCCGCTCTGCGTCGCCATGCAAGGCTTCCAGTTCCTGAAACAACAACGTGCGATCATCGGCATCGGCGGACTCATGCTTCATTTTTCCCAGTAATGCTTTGATCTGGGTAATTTTTTTAGCCACCTCATGATGGTAGGTGTGCAGTTCATTCAACAGGGTGTTCATATAAAGTCCTCTCCGCTGCACCAAGGCATCATGGGTTAATTATTAATCAGCAACTTCCAAGGGTGGCCAAATATATAAACTTCCATCACGTCTAATACCTCTACCCACAGCATTCATCACTATGGACTAAACCTTCTTAGTATAGTCGGGCGCCCAATACTCACCCCGGGAAATGTGCAGCCCTTGGATGAATTGGAAATATCAGGTCAGTGTTGATATGCGTTATTTGATTTGCAGCAGGAAATGCTGCAAATAACAGAGGACGGTGGTTTTGGAGGGGGGGAAGAACGGGGGGTTATCAAGCGGAGCATGAGGTTGCCCCTTGGCCTGTCTTCACAAACCAAGGGGCAATTCCAATGGATCAGGTGAACCTAAGCCTCCCAGCCCGCCTCACTGACTGCCTTCTGCACCAGCGGGTGCAAGTCTGCGCCCTGATGCTCGGTTTGCCAGGCGAGCAACTCCTTGCGCATGCCGGGCGTCCAGTACATTTTCATATGATTACGCACGTCGAGCGCGGCTTGTTGCTGGTCCGGTTCGGTGGCGAAGTACTGGGCGATCTGGTTAGCCATTTTGATCAGGTTGGCAGTGCTCATCGGCGTACCTCGGCTTTTGCTCCGGCGCGTGCCGCACGACGTTCGTCGAGCAGGCGTTGCTGTTCGTCGCTGAACGCCTGATAGCGTTTTTGCCACTCGGAAGGGTGGTAGACGCGGCTGACTTCCACGGCGGTGACCTTGTACTCCGGACAGTTGGTGGCCCAGTCGGAGTTGTCGGTGGTGATGACGTTGGCCCCCGATTCCGGGAAGTGGAAAGTGGTGTACACCACGCCCGGGGCTACTCGTTCGGTGATCCGCGCACGCAGGACGGTTTGCCCGGCGCGGCTGCCAATGCCAACCCAGTCACCTTCGTTGATGCCACGGCTCTCGGCGTCGGTCGGGTGGATTTCCAGACGGTCTTCGTCGTGCCAGGCAACGTTTTCGGTACGCCGGGTCTGCGCGCCGACGTTGTACTGGCTGAGGATGCGCCCGGTGGTGAGCAACAGCGGATAGCGGCTGTTGACCTTTTCCTCGGTGGGCACGTAGCCGGTGAGCATGAAGCGCCCTTTGCCGCGCACGAATTCCTCGATGTGCATGGTCGGCGTGCCGTCCGGTGCCTCGGCGTTGCACGGCCATTGCAGGCTGCCGTGGCGATCCAGCGAGGCGTAGCTGACGTTGGTGAAGGTCGGCGTCAGGCTGGCGATTTCATCCATGATTTCCGACGGATGCTGGTAGTTCATCGGGTAACCGAGGGCGTTGGCCAGGGCCACGGTGCCTTCCCAGTCGGCCTTGCCGCCCAGCGGTTCCATGACCTTGCGCACTCGGGAGATGCGTCGCTCGGCGTTGGTGAAGGTGCCGTCTTTTTCGAGGAACGAGCTGCCCGGCAGGAACACGTGGGCGAACTTGGCGGTTTCGTTGAGGAAAATGTCCTGCACCACGATGCATTCCATGGCCGACAGGGCCGCGGTGACGTGCTGGGTATTCGGGTCGCTCTGGGCGATGTCTTCACCCTGGCAATACAAGCCCTTGAAGCTACCGCCCAGGGCGGCTTCGAACATGTTGGGAATGCGCAGGCCCGGATCGGGTTGCAGCGTAACGTTCCAGGCCTGTTCGAATTGCGCTCGTACCACCTCGTTGGAGATGTGCCGATAGCCGGGCAACTCGTGCGGGAAGGAGCCCATGTCGCAGGAGCCCTGAACGTTGTTCTGCCCACGCAGCGGGTTCACGCCCACGCCTTCGCGGCCGATGTTGCCAGTGACCATGGCCAGGTTGGCGATGCCCATGACCGCGGTGCTGCCCTGGCTGTGTTCGGTAACACCCAAGCCATAGTAGATCGCCGCATTGCCACCGGTGGCATACAGACGGGCAGCGGCGCGGATGTCGGCAGCGGCAACGCCGCAGATCTCGCCAAGGACTTCCGGCGAGTTTTCCGCACGGCTGACGAACGCCTTCCACTGGGCGAAATCGCTGCCCTCGCAACGGGCGTCGATAAAGTCCTGGTTCAGCAGACCTTCGGTGACGATGACGTGGGCCAGGGCGTTGAGCATGGCGACGTTGGTGCCCGGGCGCAGGGCCAGGTGCAGTTCGGCGCGGGCATGCACCGTGTCCACCAGATCAATGCGGCGTGGGTCGATGACGATCAGCCGCGCGCCTTCACGCAGGCGGCGCTTGAGCTGGGAGGCGAACACCGGGTGGGCGTCGCTCGGGTTGGCGCCCATCACCAGAATCACGTCGGCTTGCATCACCGAGTCGAAGCTCTGGGTGCCGGCGGACTCGCCGAGGGTTTGTTTCAGGCCATAGCCGGTCGGCGAGTGGCAGACCCGCGCACAGGTGTCGACGTTGTTGTTGCCGAACGCGGCGCGCACCAGTTTTTGCACCAGATAGGTTTCTTCGTTGGTGCAGCGGCTGGAGGTGATGCCACCAATGGAGTCGCGGCCATATTTTTGCTGCAAACGGCGGAATTCGCTGGCGGCGTAAGTCACCGCTTCATCCCAGCTGACTTCCTGCCAAGGATCGTTGATGTGCTTGCGGATCATCGGCTTGGTGATGCGATCCGGGTGGGTCGCGTAGCCCCAGGCAAAGCGCCCTTTGACGCACGAGTGGCCGTGGTTGGCCTGGCCGTTCTTGTCGGGGACCATGCGCACGACCTGGTTGCCTTTCATCTCGGCGCGGAACGAGCAGCCCACGCCGCAATAGGCGCAGGTGGTGATCACGCTGTGTTCGGGCTGACCCAGCTCGACCACGCTTTTTTCCATCAGCGTCGCGGTCGGGCAGGCTTGCACACACGCGCCGCAGGACACGCATTCCGAGTCGAGGAAGTTCTCGCCACCGGCGGCCGCGACCCGGGATTCGAAACCGCGCCCGGTAATGGTCAGGGCAAAGGTGCCCTGGGTTTCTTCACAGGCGCGTACGCAGCGGTTGCAGACGATGCACTTGCTCGGGTCGTAGTCGAAGTAGGGGTTGGAGGTGTCCTTCTGGTCGTCCAGATGGTTCTCGCCTTCGTAGCCGTAACGCACTTCCCGCAGGCCGACCTGGCCGGCGACGGTTTGCAGCTCGCAGTTGCCGTTGGCCGAACAGGTCAGGCAGTCCAGCGGGTGATCGGAGATGTACAGCTCCATGACGTTGCGGCGCAGGGTCGCGAGCTTCGGCGTCTGGGTGTGCACGCTCATGCCTTCGCTGACCGGCGTGGTGCAGGACGCCGGGTAGCCGCGCATGCCGTCGATCTCGACCAGGCACATGCGGCAGGAGCCGAAGGCTTCCAGGCTGTCGGTGGCACACAGTTTGGGAATGGTGGTGCCGAGCATTGCGGCGGCGCGCATCACCGACGTGCCTTCGGGCACGCTGATGCTTTGGCCGTCGATGTTCAGGGTGACCTGCACTTCGCTGTGGCGAGCCGGGGTGCCCAGATCGATATCGGTGTTCGGGTCGAAGAGAGTGATCATTGGTCGGCCTCCGAGGCTTGCAGACCGAAGTCAGCGGGGAAGTACTTGAGGGCGCTGACCACTGGATAGGAAGTCATGCCGCCCAGCGCGCACAGCGAACCGTACTGCAGGGTGTCGCACAGGTCCTTGAGGATGATCACCTGTTCATCGCGACTGCTCTGGTCCGGCGCGGCCAGCAGGCGGTCGATCACCTCCACGCCACGGGTCGAGCCGATGCGGCAAGGGGTGCATTTGCCGCAGGATTCCTCGGCGCAGAACTGCATGGCGAAGCGCGCCATGTGGGCCATATCGAGGCTGTCGTCAGCCACCACCACACCACCGTGACCGAGCATGGCGCCGATGGCGGCGAACGCTTCGTAATCCAGCGGCGTGTCGAATTGCGAAGGTGGCACCCAAGCGCCGAGAGGGCCGCCCACTTGCGCGGCTTTCAGCGGTCGGCCACTGGCGGTACCGCCGCCGTACTCTTCCACCAGTTCCCGCAGGGTCAGGCCAAAGGCCCGCTCTACCAAACCGCCGTGACGAACATTGCCCGCCAGTTGGAAGGGCATGGTGCCCAGCGAACGGCCCATGCCGTAATCGCGATAGAACTGCGCGCCCTTGGCCATAATCAGCGGCACCGAGGCCAGCGTCAGTACGTTGTGCACTAGGGTCGGCAGGCCGAACAGGCCCTGCAACGCCGGGATCGGTGGCTTGGCGCGGACGATCCCGCGCTTGCCTTCGAGCGAGTCGAGCAACGCGGTCTCTTCACCGCAGATGTAAGCGCCGGCACCGACCCGCACTTCCATGTCGAAGGCTTGGCCGCTGCCGCCGACATTGGCGCCGAGGTAACCGGCGGACCGGGCGATATCTAGCGCCGCGCGCAGTGTGGCCACAGCCTGTGGATATTCCGAGCGCACATAAATGTAGCCGTAGCTGGCGCCGACGGTGATGCCGGCAATGGCCATGCCTTCGATCAGCAGGAAGGGGTCACCTTCCATCAACATGCGGTCGGCGAAGGTGCCGGAGTCGCCTTCGTCGGCGTTGCACACAATGTATTTTTGCGCCGCCTGAGTGCCACGCACCGTGCGCCATTTGATCCCGGCCGGGAACGCCGCGCCGCCACGGCCACGCAGGCCCGAATCGAACACCTCAGTCGCGGTCTGTTCTCCACCGAGGGTGATGGCTCTTTTCAGACCCTCGAAACCGCCATGATCCAGGTAATCGTCAATGGACAGCGGCTGGGTAATACCGGCGCGGGCGAACAGCAGGCGTTGTTGCGTCTTCAGATAGGGCAATTCTTCCACCAGGCCCAAGGCCAGCGGATGAGCAGACGGCTCGCCTTGCAAGGCATCGAGCACTGACGGCACATCGTCCGCGGTCAGCGGGCCGAAGCCAATACGGCCTTGCGGGCTGTCCACTTCCAGCAGCGGTTCCAGCCAGTACAGGCCGCGAGAACTGGTGCGTTGCAACTCCAGAGGCACAAAGCGTCCCCGGGCATGGGTGATAAGAGCTGCCGCAACCTCTTCGGCACCCACGGCACGGGCCAGCGAATCACAGGACAGATAGAAAGCCGGCATCATGCGTCCTCCTGGCAAGCATCAAGCAGGGCATCCAGACGCTCGGCACTGAGCCGCGCATGCACCTGACCATCCAGCTCCAGAGCGGGCGAGCAGGCACAGGCGCCGAGGCAATACACCGGACGCAGGCTGATGCTGCCGTCGGCACTGCTGCCGTGGTCGTCCAGTTGCAGGCGTTCACGCAATTGCGCCGCGAGCTGCTCGGCACCGCGGCTCTGGCAGGACTCGGCCCGGCACAAGCGCAGGATATGCCGCGCCGGAGGGGCGGTGCGGAAGTCATGGTAGAAGCTGATCACCCCGCGAACCTCGGCCTGGCTCAGGTTCAGCGCATGGGCAATCTCGGGGACGGCGGCATCGGGGATGTAACCGATGCCCTCCTGAATATCATGAAGGATCGGCAACAGCGCGCCGGGCGAACCCTTGTGGCGCTCCAGCAGGTTGTTGACCATAGACAGGTGCAACATCTCATCAGGCATACAGCATTCCTCACGATCACGGGCAAACCAGGTGGTTGTCGGTTGTCCGAAAGTGTCGGCTGCGGCAGTCACGCCACGTCACGGTATCGTGGCATTTTCAGGCCGTTGGCCAGGCACCCTGAGCGGGCATCTTGTTGGGCCCGGTACGGTCTTTGCCGCACCTCTTCAGGGCATATAGGGCAGCTTGCCACGCCGCCTTTGATTGATCCGCACCAAAGCGACGTGTTCGGTTCTGCCTACGACTATCTATTGAGTCTAGAAGAGTGTGGCCCAAGGCGCCGTCTCTGGAAGGGATTTATGCTTTTTTGCTTTAGGGGTTATGCAAAAAGGATTGCAGGCGGGGAAGGTAACGGCTGAGCTCACCGGGAGGCATCCGACGGTGGAGATTTCGAAACGGATTTCTCAACATTCGCTCCGACCCGAATACTGACCCCCCCCGAAAACCTCGGGGCTAATCCCAAATCCCACTCAGCACCCAGCCCCCCTGTGGGAGCGAGCCTGCTCGCGATAGCGCCAGATCAGCCACCACCAATGCTGAATCCCCAACCATCATCCCAACCAGTCCACCCCCACAAACATCACACCTCACCAACGGGGTCTGTCCCCTTTTCTGCGAGTGGACAGCGAAATGGCAAAATAGTAGCGTCGCGCCACTTTTTTCATCTTTGTAACGGACTACACATGCTCACTCTCGCTCCAGCCTCGCGTCTGTTCTGCGCGATCACTTTCGCCGTCGTGATGACCCCGGCGCTCGCCGACTGGGAAGAAACCCCGGAATACGCCTGGAAGACCTACCTCTCCGATTGCCAGAAATTACAGCGGGCAGTGACCGATGTGCAGAACGGGCGCCAGACGGCCAAGGATGTCTTGTCCACTATCGAGAGTCATCTGCGAACCTTTACTGTACATCGCAAGAACCTCGCCCAGCAAAGCCTCGGCTCCCCCGATTACGCCCGCTGCGAAAGCGTCATCCCCCAAGCGCAAGACATAGCGGCCAAGGGCAGTGCTGAATACGGCGAGGAAATAGATCAGCATTTGCAGCAAGCCCAGACCGAACACCTGAACTCCCCGGAATACAAGCGTGCTCGCTCTCTGGGCTTCAGCGACGTCGGCGAAATCGGGGCCCTCGACCAGCACGCCGAGCTGGATGGCGAAGCGAATCTGAAGACCTTGATGATCAAAGTCGATTTTGGTTGCGGCCGCCATTTCCGCGCCGCGTATTACGCCAAACCCTATGTGATCTACACCGTCCGTCGTTCGGATGGCAGCTGCGGCGTCTATAAGCACGTCGCAGTGCTGGGCGGCGAAATGGTGGAGCGAGGCGATTACATTGATGAGGAAGGGGTTTTTCAGTACGTGGGGTGGAAGCAATTGGCCGGACCGGAAGGATTTCCCATCGACGTTCGAGTCGTAAAGGCGCTGAAGTAACCTGCAGGGATTTTTCTTCAGGCGGAAGATGGACAGATGATCGACTTCAACAACAAAGGGCTTCTTCAAAGTCAATCAGAACGATGAATACACCGAACGCGTAACCGCCTTGTTGTCCAGATGATTTGAAACTGCGAGGGCTGTGAGTGCTGGAACTCAGGACAAATGTCACTGAACACACACAACCCCTGTAGGAGCGAGCCTGCTCGCGATAGCGCCAGATCAGCCAACACCAATGGGTGTCTCCTTTTTTGTTGACGCCTCCCGGCATGAAATCCGTACTTCGATCTCGAGAGTGGCCGATTATTAATGAGCACCTGGCTCATTCCACATACCGGGCCCGACTAAAAAACAGCGCCGCCCCGCTACCGACGGCATAGATCGAAGCGATGCCCAGATCGAAGCCGGCAATGAAAGGCGGCAGCATGAAAATACTTATAAACCCCAGCGCGAGCAGGATGATGCCCAGCCATTTTCTGAGGCGGTAGGATTTCAGATAGAAGAAGAACAGCAGGAACACCGCGTAAGCACCGGCATACAAGCCATATTCGCTCATGGTCTATACGCCTTGATTCGCTGCGGCGAAAACACCACTGGTGAGGATGGCGATACTCGTTCGTTGGGCATTGAGTAAATCCCCCTGTTGCCGGGTCAGGGGTTTGGAGATCCCGACCATCATTTGGCAGGGCAAATCCTTGGCGAGCATTTTGTCGTACAGCTCCACCACCAGATTGCTCACTTCATAGTGGGCGGCTTTCGTTTCACCAAAATGCAGCGTTCTGAGGCTACCCCGTTCACTGGCTGACAGGGTGAAGCGCGATACGTTGAAGACAATTCCATGGTTGCCGGAAAACTGGTCACTCTCAAACTTCAATGCTCGCATCCTTGTCGAGTCTGGAAAGGCGGGGAGTCTGTCTTGGCCCATGGGCGTTCGCAAGCGCTTGGTAATACGCTGAAAAAGACTTTCATCTCGGGTGAAAGTGGAGGCGCTTTGACCTGCCCCTGTACTTCCCAACAACTTCGCTATCGAACGCTAGCGATGAAACGCAGGATTTCCCGCTCGACCTGTTCGGGCTGGTCGAGCTGTATCCAGTGTCCCGTATCCGCCACCACGGCGTGGGGTAACTCCGGTCGTAACGCGTAGAGCGCATTGGGATTGTCGTTCGCGCTACTGACCAGAAGAAAAACAGGACCTTTCCATGCATCCAGCGCGGGTTCCGGGTTCCAATTGGCAAACGCCACCGCAAACCCCAACCGTGCGGTCGCATCGACCGCAGCACAATCTTCCAGAACTCTGGACGTTACCTTTACGTTATTGCCCGCAATCGTGGCGTAGAACCCCTGTTGCACATCAAGGCTCGCAGGCCCCGCCAGCGCTTCCAGCATTCCGGCGCGAACCTCATCGGGAAGTGCCCTTGGATCGGTCGCGGGATCAAGCAGGAACACGCCAGCCACGCGGTCGGCGTATCTGGCGGCATAGTCCAGCGCTGCGGCGCCACTTCCGCTGTGGGCCACGATGATGAAACGCTCAAGCTTGAAGGCGGCGGCTGTATCGATGATGTCCTGCGCACGCCCTGCATATGAATAGTCACCATCCGCAGCCGGGGAGCTGTCTCCGCTGCCCCGTGAATCCAGGGCATAGACTTTCCTGTCGCGTCCGATAGGTTCGAGCATTTCCGCCCACTGGCTTGCTCGACCGGAGTCCGCATGGAGGAAGAGCACCGGCAAACCTTCGCCGTGTCCTGCTTCAATCACAGCAAGATTGCCCTGCGTTCCAGCGAATAGTGTCTGCTTCATAGTGTTCTCCTTTGTGTGTTCCGCACCGTCCGTGGAAAAAGATAAGCCGACGACAACGCCGATCAGCAGCGTAGGGCAAAGAAGGGGGGGGGCAGGGTACGTTTTCTCATACCCATGATCGTGGTCTCTCCCGTGTTTCCCAAATCCCAGTCAGCACGCACAACCCCTGTGGGAGCGAGCTTGCTCGCGATAGCGCCAGATCAGCCAACATCAATGCTGAATACCCAGCCATCATCCCAAACAATCCGCCCCCACAAACTTCACACCTCACCAACCGGTATCAGGAAAGAAACGGGGACAGACCACGATCATGAATGTGATCAAACCTTATCTGTCCCGTGTTTCCCCCCGTCCTAGGACATTTCCCGCAAACCGTAGCGCCTTCCATGAACTAGCGGCAGCTCTTCTTCAGGGATAGCCTTCAGGTGTCGCTGCGCATCAGCGATCGGCTTTGACAGGCTGAAAAATGCAAGCTTTCACTCCTCTTGATAAAGCGGCATGCTTCCCCGCGTGCAGTTTCTTTCTGGCGGCTGTGCGTGGGGCATCTTCGGGTGCACCGGGTGCTTGCGTTCCTGGTCTGTCAACCCGCGTACAGTTGCCACCCAATCCTGTTTGACAGCAGGAACTGGCAGCTTCGTTAACCAACGCAAGGAGTTCTGCCATGAAGAAAGTCACTCCCAATCCGCCTGAAGCCCCAACCTCGTCTACCTCTGATCCCGTAGATCCCGTCCCGCTCAGCGAAACCGCCCAACGCGCCGTCAGTGCCCGTTTACGTAACCCCAGTCACCCCGATCCCGTCAGCCATGTATTCACCATCGTCCCCGACGTAGACACGCCAACCTTACTGGTCCACGCCAGCGAAACCCTTGCCTCGATCAATGCCATGACCACCGACCTGGCGTTCGAACTCGAAGGCTCGCGGCGCAATGTGGCACTGGCCATTCAACAGTTGGCCGTGCTGGCCGAGTTGTTGGTAAACCGAGCGCTGGACCACCTCGACCCGCCCGATGAGTCGGTTGAGAGTCAGCCCACCGTCCACCACTGAGTGGCCGTGCTCGTTTACCCAATGGAGGTTTGTCATGGATCGATACATGCCAGTCACCGGCATTGACTGCACCATCCCGTCACTGCTGATCGATACCCAAGCACCACTCGACGTACTGCACGAAACCGCGGCCTACCGCATCCGCACCGCGACCCAACTTCTGGAGAACATCGCCATGGGCGAGGGCGTTCACAGTGAGCTGGCGCGGGTGTTGGTGACTTCACTGCGCGATGGTTGTGATTTGCTGGATGTGGTTGGGCGACGATTGCAGGTGGAGGTGTTGTTGGTATGAAGAATGGGCGACCTTGTTTAGGTCGCCTATTTTTGTTGGAGTGGGAAAAACGATTAGTTGGAAAAAGACAGGGATAGACCATGCTTTCTCAAACTCATAATCGTGGTCTATCCCTGTATCTCTCGGCCATCTCGGTAGCGTCACTGCTAGACTATGTTTTCTGCGGTCCTTTGGGCTGCCCATCAGCCCGGTCGTAAGATGGATATCAAAGAGTTTTGCCTAGCTCATGAATTCGATATGAGCAAATGTGCAGTAGATTCAGGTGGTGGCAGCTTCACGATGACGGAGCTCAAAACTTCGCCTGTCGAGTTCTTGAACTTGGCAGAAGACGATTTTGAACGGGGCGGTCTGTCTGCGCTTATTAACGCTACGACCAATGCGAAGCGGGCGATTGTCTGTCAGCTTGATCAGCTGCTGATTTCATTTGGTTATCCGTCGCTCAAATGGAATGTGCCGAAAAAAATAGAGCGATTGCGGGCGCTCGGCCTATTGGCACCAAGCCTTTTGCGTAAAGTAGTTGATATGCGGAATATTCTTGAACACGAATACAAAGCTCCTGATCTTCAATCAGTAGAAGAGGCACTGGATGTCGCAAGTCTTTTTGTAATGTCTGCTTCTGCTATGTTCATTCCGTTTGATGATATATTGGAATTTTCACTGCCTGAGTCCAGTGTTAGGGATAGCTCGGTTACGCATTTTATTGTTGGATTAGACCGAAAGCCTCATGGTGCTTTCTACACCGTCTATGCGTATGAGCCCGGCGATTTTTCCGGTCGATGCGTTGGTCAATGTGAGGTTCCATCAGGACACATACTTTTCGAGGCGATGGTGAAGCTTTCCGCATCTTTGATGCTTCGATACAAGGTCGACCAAGCATATGAGAATTTCGATAAGGCCTACGCACAGCTATGAGAGGAGAAGCGATGACAGACCACGTTTTCTCAAACCCATAGTCGTGGTCTGTCCCTATATCTCTTGCATATTAGACCTAATAGCGTCACGCCCAAAGTGAGCTCGCGTGGGCTCCATTGGTTAGAATTTTTGAGAGAAATAAATCTGTCCAATTTTTTCGTACAAGGAATTTCCATTGCTTTCATGGATCAGGCGGTTAACGGGCCAACAAGCCCGCAATTACGAACAGCGATTTGACCAAGCCTTGAAACGCAGCAAAGCCTGGGGCCTAGCGCCCTCGGGGTTCCGTCGCTCCCGAGAGCGCTTTGTCAGCGAGCACAACCTCCAGCTTTTTCAGCAAGTGGTGTCGGCGGCAGTATCCCATTGCCAGGCTGAAGATGTGTCGCAGCAGTGTTTTGCGGTAACTGCGACGCTCAAAGCCCCATTAGAAAGGGCGCTGGGGGTGCCGCTTGCGTTCACCTTAGGTTACGTCGAGTACAACGGCCGCAATGTTTTTTATAGCGATACTCGCGAGCTTAAGGCGATGCTGCAAAAGGGGATATCCTCCCCTGCGCTGAATCTGCATGCGTGGCTCACGCTGCCAAGTCATGAGGTAATCGATATGACGTTCGGCACGACGTACGGGGTGGTGACACAAACGCCGAGCGTCATTGGACGCATGTGCTTCCTGCATCCGGATGACATGACCGCCGATATGCAGTATCACCCGCAGTTGATCGGGGAGGATTACCTGGAACGAATCGGCGGTATGCACACCTTGCTGATGTTGTCTTGAGCCTCAGCCACGTAACGAAGTCGTCTACGACAGTGATTTATCCGTTGGCGCTGGTACCTCTGCCTGCGTCTTTGATGTCTGAATTCAGAAGGCGTGTTCGCCGGCCCCTTACCAAGTGGTTGCTGGACCCGCTATGGGGAATCCACCCACAGACCGCTTTTGGCCCAGAGTGTGTAAAAACGCTTAGCCAAAATTGAAGTGTGCGCGTCTACGTTAAATCTGAAATTTATCGGCACGTCAGCAGATGTGGATTTCGCGTAGAAGCGCGATTTCCAGTCCGGTTTTGAGTACCTGTCGCGCTCAAAAACGTTTTTACACAGCCTCGGCCGGTAGCAGCCGGACATGACTGACTGCTTTCGAGGTTTGCAAGCACAGAAGCGAAAGATTCTCTTAGCTGGTGGTAATTTGCCTTCTGGAAGCAAGTTATTTGAGAAAAACTAGCTAAGGTAAAGGTTGGAGACACAGGTGCCGTAAACCGCTAAACATCCTGCTCTCCTTTGACGCATCCTTCAGACCGATAAAACCAAGGATTTGGTGATGTGATGGCCGGAAAATCCCCAGAAGGCAGAAACCGAAATCGGCGAAAATCTGGTCAGGAATCGTCCGCCGAAGTGGAGGTCTCCTCGTTAACGCCAAAGAAAGACCCCGAGCTGGTCTTTGGGTTAGTGGGGCCGATTGGCGTAAACCTTGACCCCGTTATCGCGGTATTGAAAAGCCAGCTTAATGGCCTTGAGTACACTCCTCATGTCGTCAGGCTCAGCGAGCAGATAGAAAGTTTTTTTGATACTTCTCACAACTCGAAGCCTGAAGCTGAACGCATAGCTGCGCTCATGGAAGCGGGTACGAGACTCAGGGTTGAGGGCAACGAGGGTGCCGCAGTAGCGATGCTGGGACTAGCGGCAATCCGGCAGCTTCGAGATGACCACAGCGGAGGGGAGCCCTCAAGACACGCGTTCATTTTGAGGTCCTTGAAGCATCCTAAAGAAGTTGAAATGCTCCGGGCCGTGTACGGGAAAGGATTTTTTCTTATTTCTGTCTACTCACCTCGCGATGTCCGCGTAACCGCCTTATCTGAAAAAATAAGTAGATCCCAGTTTGGAGTGGGAACTAACCCTCGTGCGATTGCCGAAGCGTTAGTTCAAAAGGATGAGCAGGAAGAAAGCATCCCTCTCGGCCAAGATGTAAAAGATGCTTTTCCCCTGGCGGACCTCTTTGTCGACGGGAGGAGCAAATCAACTATAGATTTTCAAATAGGTCGTTTTCTACAACTCATATTTGGAAGTTCCTTTCTCACACCCTCACGTGACGAGCATGGCATTTATCACGCCAGATCTGCCGCGCTGCGGTCAGCGGATCTAAACCGGCAAGTTGGCGCTGCTATCTTGAAGCCAGAGGGAGATATTATTGCAGTAGGATGCAACGACGTCCCTAAGTCTGGAGGTGATTTGTATTGGCCGGGGGATAAAGATGACGCCCGTGATTTCCAAAAAGGTATCGACTCAATGGCAGACGAGCGGGTACAGGTTTTGGGGGAAATGCTCGAGCGCCTAAATACAAATGGTTTACTCTCTGCCAAGGCAACAGAAAAAGATATTAGCTCACTGGTGCAAAATTTGATTTCCGGGGCGGACAAAAAAATACTTAAGAACACTAGGATAATGAATATCCTAGAGTTTGGCAGGAGCGTTCATGCTGAAATGGCTGCGCTGATGTCCGCCGCGCGCTTAGGGGTATCCGTCGCTGGAGCGACGTTGTATTGCACGACATTTCCTTGTCATATGTGTGCTCGGCATATTGTGGCGAGTGGTATCAAGCGTGTCGTTTATATTGAGCCGTATCCGAAGAGCAAAGCCAAACAGTTGCATCAGGACTCGATTAGCATTGATGCCCCGACCGCGTCGAGAACGCAGGTGAATTTTGAGCCGTTCCAAGGCATCGCGCCACGTCAGTATCAAGAAATATTCGAGCCAAGTCGGCCGCGTAAAGATGATGATGGGAGGGCCGTAGACTGGCGGGAAATGGGCCATCAGCCCCGTATCGTGCGGTATATCGACACCTACCTTCAGCTGGAGCAACTGATAGTCGGTCGTGAAATTCCAAACCTTCTTGCTAAACTTAATGTTAAACTCTCAGCAGACTGAATACGGAGCGGGGAACATGAAAAAGTCAAGTGTTTTGGCGCAGCAAGTGATCAAGGCTCAACAAGCCATGCAAGAGTGGCCCGAGTCAATTAGATCTGGGCTGAAACTTGAAAACTCCGTCAGTTTTATTGTTCGCGATTCTAACGAGAAACAAGAGTCAGCATCTGGCACGAAAAATCGTAACACCCGATGATCCCTTAAATTTAGGTGTCTCGGATTAATATAGCTACCGCTGTTTTATTGTTAGCGGCTTTATATTAACTTGTCACGCTTAGATAGTGACTGAGCAGGATGCTGTACACTGCAGGTGATGAGGGTTTGATTGAGCTTGTAATGGAAAATTTGTTATTTTGACTCGAGGCTTTCAACAAAAAGGACCCGTTAGGGCCTTTTTTCAGATGATTCTCAGATTTATTTTTTCCAGCAGCCCCGTCCTAGTGCAGAGAACAAATTAGTCCCCCCCCCTTTTCTCCACGTCAGGCCGGTTCCCCGATGCACCACCACTGTACTGCGACCTCATCGTCAGGTTGAGTTACGTCATGCCCATGCTCAATGAAATGCGCTGGTGTGTGCAGCGCAAGAGCATCACTGATCCGCTCGGGCTTGAGCGTGTTGGTTTCACCGAGAAAACCCAGATAATAGTCCCGGTCATAGAAGAGGGTGATCTCGCTCTGATGAACCCATGGCCACACCAGCAGACAAGCGACCCGGTAATAACCTTGTGAGCGGTCAGCAGCGTTGGACAGGTGTCTAGCGGCTTCGAGCAGTTGCTGAATGCAGAAGGCCTGAACTTCGATCCTGGCTTGAGGGCCTTGGACCAGGGCTGCGTGCACCGGGATCTTCCAGTGTGTGTAGCGCTCCATGTGCACGGATCGCGGGTGAAACTCGTCGCGAAAACTGGAGGCCCAGCGTTCCAGAGCGCGAAGGCGGCGGGGAATGCCTCTGAGTGGCTTGTTGCTGAGGGCGATTTGCCGCATTGATACGTCCTTGTGATGCCGAAAAGTCTTTCGTTGTTGTCTGCTGGCGCAATGGAAAAGTGGATGGGGCCACTTTCATATCAGCCAAAGCCCTGCCCAGTATCAGTCCATGAAAAGGGGGCAAGCTGCCCCCAACCCGATCATTCACTGAATATCTTTCAAATAATCCTTAAGCGCAATCAGCGGACTATCAAGCTGCTCCAGCGTCTGCGCAGCGCTGAAATCTCCCGACAATCTATCCAGCTCCCGACCCAGCGGCGTACCAGCCCCACGCATTAAGCCACTTTGACTTTAATGGTCTCGATATCACCTCTGCGTACCAGCAAAGCGGCCTTTGGCTTTTGCAATGAAAAGCGGTTTCTTCTGCGTTTCATAGCCAATTCTGAGTTCACGCTCCGATCAGTTCTAGTGTGCGCTGAACGCTGAATTTGCATACGACCATCGTCACGACGATTCCTAATGGGCGAGCTGTTCTGCTAGGTTACGACGCTCACAAGGATTTTTGACAGGAGGTCATAGTGGCTAAGCCAGCAGCGCGTAAGAGTGATCCATACAGTTGTCCGTTGCCGGGGCACGGTAGCAATCCCATTGCGACAGGTTCTCCTGACGTGTTTTTTGACGGTCTTCCCGCTGCGAGTCAGGGCGACACCTGCACTTGCGGTAGTGCGCTTTCATCAGGGTTGTCTTCGACTGTGTTCATCAACGGCAGGAATGCCGCAACCATCGACACCGGTGGCGCCCACGGCGGCATCGTAGTTGGCGGGTCGGGGACGGTGATAATCGGAGATAGCCATACACCCTGCGAGTTTGTACCTCCCACGCCATTAGCTGGTTACGCGCGCTGGATCGGCTTCAGAATCCCTGCTGAAGAAAGCTACGAGGGCTTGTCGTGCATCGCGCATTTCGAGGATGGCTCATCACTGCCTGGTGTATTCGATAAAGACAACGCGGTGAAGTTTTCGAACACGTCCGGTAAGACATGCGTGATGCTCAAATTCGAAGACGAGGCGCCTATGGTTTCCTCGTCTCTCACAGAGAGCTTTTTGAACAGAATTCTAGGATAAGGAACATCCTATGACCGAGCCGTATCTCGTCACCGGCAGCTATGTTGTTCAGCGTGAGCATGCCTTACAAGACTCTCCACTCGACAAGGCGTTAGAGCTGATGGAGGGCACTGCACTGAGATTCTCTCTAGACGCGATCTCTGACGAAAAAGTAAGGGCGAGCTATACGAAAAACATAAAGCGTATGTCACAGCAGACGCTGGAGGATGTGAAGGCCGGGAAAATTACGGCGCGAGAGGGTGTGCAGTTCAGCAACGAGATGCGAAACAAGATCTTGATGGAACACCGCAAGGTCACCTCTGCGCAGGGCTTGGCTGTCGTCCAAAAAAAGAAGGCGGGTGGCAGAGATCTGCAGAAGCTTTTTGATCGTTACTCCAACGATCTTTTCAAAAAAAATTACGACTTCCTTTCTCCAGCGGAACAGAACAAGGTTCATTACACAATTTTGGAAGCGGCAGGGCGCGATGATGTCAAATTTACGCAGGGCACTAAAAAAATGCAGCTCATGGGCAAACTTGGCATTTTGGTGACCGCTGCTCTGGCTACTTATCAAATTCTGAATGCAGAAAATAAAGTAAAAGAAACGGCACGTCAGGGCCTCATAATGGGTGGCGGTGCGGCGGGTGGTATTTTGGCTGGGCTTGGAGTCAGCGCCTTCTGTGGGCCAGGCGCTCCGATCTGTGCATTTGCAGTTGTAATTGTTGGAACTGTTGCCGGTGGTTTCGCCGGCCAAACCGCAGCGGACTCGCTCGATGAGGAATTAGAGGAGTTCTCGCATTGGAACATTTTTTAAGTCAGCCTGAACTGACAAAAATTAGAGTCGCACTCTCGGATCCGTTCAATGATTTTCCGGTTGATTACGACTACATAGCAAGGCAGGTGAGAGGTGTTGATCCTCAAACCCTCTACGAGATCCTTTACTCCGAAGTCGCGCCAGTGTGCTACACCAATATTGCGGCAGCCCTTCCAACAGTATGGACAGGCTTCGATCCCGACTCCCTCAACGCCATGATTGAAGAAAGATACGCGGCCAGGAGAAACAATTGGTTTCGTAGGCAGTTCGACAAGCTGCTTGTCCGCTGGCTGGAATACAACTACGGGTATATCTGGAAGGAAATCGTCAGCAGGCTGTGAGCTCGCAGTGAGAAGTTTGGATTTTTTCGACTTGTAGCTATCAACAAAAAGGGCCCGTTTGGGCCCTTTTTCAGATGAAGCGATCTTACTTTTTCAGCCTGCTTTCAACCACTTCGGAGCCGTGCTCGACTTTCCACCAGTGGGGGACAGGTCCATTCTCACATCAGCCAAACCCCTGCCCAGTATCAGTCGGTGAAAAGGGGGCAAGCTGCCCCCAACCCGATCACTCACTGAATATCTTTCAAATAATCCTTAAGCGCAATCAGCGGACTATCAAGCTGCTCCAGCGTCTGCGCAGCGCTGAAATCTCCCGACAATCTATCCAGCTCTCGACCCAGCGGCGTACCAGCCCCACCAATCGCCTCAAGCGCCAGCCCCACGCATTCAGCCACTTTGACCTTGATGGTCTCGACATCACCTCTGCGTACCAGCAAGCCGAATACGTCCCGCTGGTAGTCGCCCATCATCAGGTCGTCGCGCAGGATCGGGCTTTGGTCTTCCGTTTCGTAGGCGAGTTTTAGGGAGAAGAGGGCGACTGTTTCCAGGGGTAATTCCATGGAGGGGAATCCTTGTGAAATGGTCCGCCGGTCAAGGGGTGTGGAAGAGAAGCAGGATCAAAAGATCGTCCGAACGCGGCCCGAACCTTCGGCAGCTCCCACGGGGGCGGGGTGGCTTTTCTATAGGCGAAAAAAAAGGCCTTGCTAAGCAAGACCTTTCTTAATTTTGGTGCCCCGAGGGAGACTCGAACTCCCACTCCTTTCGAAAACGGATTTTGAATCCGCCGCGTCTACCAATTCCGCCATCAGGGCTCAATGGCGGCGAAGTATAGAGATGAGATAACCGTCGGTCAATCAGGTACATGGAGAATTTTCACTATTTCCGCTAGACTTCCCGGCCCTGCTAGACGAACCCCATCATGCGCGTTGCTGACTTTACTTTCGAACTCCCTGATTCGCTGATCGCTCGCCACCCTTTGGCTGAGCGGCGCGGCAGTCGCCTGTTGACCCTGGATGGGGTCAGCGGCGCTCTGGCGCACCGTCAATTCACTGATTTGCTTGAGCATTTGCGCCCGGGCGATTTGATGGTGTTCAACAATACCCGGGTGATTCCGGCGCGGCTGTTTGGCCAGAAAGCTTCCGGCGGCAAGCTGGAAATTCTGGTCGAGCGGGTGCTCGACAGTCATCGCGTGCTGGCCCATGTGCGTTCCAGCAAGTCGCCGAAGCCGGGTTCCAAGATCCTCATCGACGGCGGTGGCGAAGCTGAAATGCTCGCGCGTCACGATGCGTTGTTCGAACTGGGGTTCGCCGAAGAAGTGCTGCCGTTGCTCGACCGCGTCGGGCACATGCCGTTGCCTCCTTATATAGACCGCCCGGACGAAGGCTCGGACCGCGAGCGTTATCAGACGGTCTACGCCGAGCGTTTGGGCGCGGTGGCGGCACCGACGGCGGGGCTGCATTTCGATCAGCCGTTGCTCGAGGCGATTGCCGCCAAGGGTATCGAGACCGCGTTCGTGACCTTGCACGTCGGCGCGGGCACCTTTCAGCCGGTGCGGGTCGAGAAGATCGAAGATCACCACATGCACAGTGAATGGCTGGAAGTCGGCCAGGACGTGGTGGATGCGGTTGCTGCGTGCCGTGCGCGGGGTGGGCGCGTGGTGGCGGTGGGGACCACCAGCGTGCGTTCGCTGGAAAGCGCGGCGCGCGATGGCGTGCTCAAGCCGTTCAGCGGCGACACCGATATCTTTATCTACCCAGGCCGGCCGTTCCATGTGGTCGATGCCCTGGTCACCAACTTTCATTTGCCCGAATCCACGCTGTTGATGCTGGTTTCGGCGTTCGCCGGTTATCCCGAGACCATGGCCGCCTACAAGGCCGCCGTCGAGCATGGATACCGCTTTTTCAGCTACGGTGATGCGATGTTCATCACCCGTAATCCTGCGCCAACTGCCCCCAAGGGTTTGGCCCCTGAGGATCAAGAATGAGTCGTAAAAGTCGTATGTCTTTCGAATTGCTGGCCACTGACGGCAAGGCTCGCCGTGGTCGCCTGACGTTCCCGCGTGGCACTGTCGAAACCCCGGCCTTCATGCCGGTCGGCACGTACGGCACGGTCAAGGGCATGTTGCCGCGGGATATCGAGGCGACCGGCGCCGAGATCATTTTGGGCAACACCTTTCACCTGTGGCTGCGTCCTGGTACCGAAGTGATCAAGAAGCACGGCGACCTGCACGATTTCATGCAGTGGAAAGGCCCGATTCTGACCGACTCCGGCGGTTTCCAGGTGTTCAGCCTGGGCGCCATGCGCAAGATCAAGGAGGAGGGCGTGACCTTCGCTTCTCCGGTGGATGGCGCGAAAGTGTTCATGGGCCCGGAAGAGTCGATGCAGGTTCAGCGCGACCTGGGCTCCGACATCGTGATGATTTTCGACGAATGCACGCCGTACCCGGCCGATGAAGATGTGGCGCGGGTGTCCATGGAGCTGTCGTTGCGCTGGGCCCAGCGTTCGAAAAACGCTCATGGCGACAACACGGCGGCGCTGTTCGGCATCGTTCAGGGCGGCATGCACCAGGACCTGCGCATGCGCTCCCTGGAAGGCCTCGACAAGATCGGTTTTGACGGCCTGGCGATCGGCGGTCTGTCGGTCGGCGAGCCCAAGCACGAGATGATCAAGGTGCTGGATTATCTGCCAGGCCAGATGCCGGCTGACAAACCTCGTTACCTTATGGGCGTTGGCAAACCGGAAGACTTGGTTGAGGGTGTGCGCCGCGGTGTGGACATGTTCGATTGCGTGATGCCAACCCGTAATGCCCGCAATGGGCACTTGTTCATTGATACTGGCGTGCTGAAGATCCGTAACGCGTTTCATCGCCATGATGATTCGCCGCTCGATCCGACCTGCGATTGCTATACCTGCCAGAACTTCTCCCGTGCTTATCTGCACCATCTGGACAAGTGTGGAGAAATGCTGGGTAGCATGTTGAATACCATCCACAATTTGCGCCATTACCAGGTACTTATGGCTGGTTTGCGCGAGGCTATTCAACAGGGTACATTGGCCGCCTTTGTCGATGCCTTCTACGCCAAACGCGGGTTACCCGTACCGCCTTTGGACTGAGTTTTCTGACCCCAAGATTCAACATTTGCAACTGGAGTGCTAAATGAGCTTTTTTATCTCTAATGCCATGGCTGATGCTGGTGCCCCTGCGGCAGGCCCAATGGGCGGCGGCTTTGAGTGGATTTTCCTGGTCGGCTTCCTGGTCATCTTCTACCTGATGATCTGGCGTCCACAGGCCAAGCGCGCCAAAGAGCAGAAGAACCTGCTGAGCAGCCTGCAGAAAGGCGACGAAGTTGTGACCACCGGTGGTATTGCCGGCAAGATCACTAAAGTGGCAGATGATTTCGTTGTTCTGGAAGTTTCCGACACTGTCGAAATGAAATTCCAAAAGGGCGCCATTGCCGCCACGCTGCCAAAAGGCACGCTAAAAGCGATCTAAGTTTCAACTTCTACTCAATCGACGGGGCGCGCAAGGCGCCCCGCGTCATAAGCGGGCGGCGTGATGCTGAACAAATACCCTCTGTGGAAATACATTCTGATCCTGGCGGTGCTGGCGGTCGGTCTGATTTATTCCGCTCCCAATCTTTATCCTGACGATCCGGCCATTCAGGTCAGCGGTGCAAGCACTGCGCTGCAGGTCAATCAGGCTGATCTGGATCGTGTAAGCAAAGCGCTCAACGATGCCGGGATCAACGTCAAGGCGGCCACTCTGTCGGCCAATGGCAAGGGCGGTCTGTTGCGCCTGACCAAGGCGGAAGACCAACTGCCAGCCAAAGACGTCGTGCGCAAGGCGCTGGGTGATGACTACGTCGTCGCACTGAACCTGGCACAAACCACTCCGCAATGGCTGCGCACTGTCGGCGCGCATCCGATGAAGCTGGGTCTGGACTTGTCCGGTGGTGTGCACTTCCTGCTCGAAGTGGACATGGAAAAAGCCCTCGACGCCCGCCTGAAAGTCTACGAAGGCGACGTCAAGAGCCTGCTGCGTAAAGAGAAACTGCGCTATCGCAGCCTGCCGCAGATCAATGGCGCCATTCAGCTGGGCTTCAGTGATGACGCTTCCCGCGAAGAGGCTCGCGCGCTGATCCGCAAGAACTTCAACGATTTCGACATTGTTCCGGCCGACCTCAATGGTCAATCGGTACTGCGTCTGGCGATGACCCCGGCCAAGCTGGCGGAAATCCGCGAATACTCCATCAAGCAGAACTTGACCACGGTGCGTAACCGCGTCAACGAGCTGGGTGTTGCCGAACCGATCGTTCAACGTCAGGGTGCCAACCGCATCGTGGTTGAGCTGCCAGGCGTGCAAGACACTGCCGAAGCCAAGCGTATCCTCGGCAAGACGGCCAACCTGGAGTTCCGTCTGGCGGCAGAGCCGGGTGCTTCGAAAGCCACTTCCGAGACCTTCGAGTTCCGTGAGGGCAAGCGTCCTCCTGCGCAAATCGAGCGTGGCCTGATCATCACTGGCGACCAGGTAACTGACGCCAAGGCTGGTTTCGGTGAGCACGGTACGCCGGAAGTGAACATTCGTCTGGACGGTCACGGCGGTGAGCTGATGAACCGTGCGACGCGCTCCAACGTCGGTCGCAGCATGGCGGTGATCTTCATCGAGCAACGCCCGGTGACGACTTACGTCAAGCAGATGGTCAACGGCGTTGAGAAAGACGTGCCGGTCCAGAGCTTCAAGGAAGAGAAGAAGATCATCAGCCTGGCGACCATTCAGTCGCCGCTGGGTGCTCAGTTCCGCATCACTGGCCTGAACGGTCAGGGCGAGTCCTCGGAGCTGGCCTTGCTGCTGCGCGCCGGTGGCCTGGCGGCACCGATGTACTTTGCTGAAGAACGCACCATCGGTCCAAGCCTGGGTGCTGACAACATCACCAAGGGTATCGATGCGTCGCTGTGGGGCATGCTGTTCGTTTCTCTGTTCATCATGGCCATCTACCGCTTCTTCGGTTTGATCGCCACGGTTGCACTGGCGGTGAACATGGTGTTGCTGCTGGCCTTGATGTCGCTGCTGGGGGCAACGCTGACCCTGCCAGGTATCGCCGGTATCGTCTTGACCATGGGTATGGCGGTCGACGCCAACGTACTGATCTTCTCGCGGATACGTGAAGAGATCGCGGCCGGCATGACCGTGCAGCGGGCAATCAACGAAGGCTTCGGCCGGGCATTCACCGCGATTCTCGACGCCAACCTGACCACCCTGTTGGTCGGCGGCATCCTCTTTGCCATGGGCACCGGTCCGGTCAAAGGTTTCGCAGTGACCATGTCCCTCGGGATCTTTACCTCGATGTTCACGGCCATCATGGTGACCCGCGCGATGGTCAACCTGATCTTCGGCGGTCGTGACTTCAAGAAGTTGTGGATTTAAGGGGCTGCCATGTTACGTACTATCAACTTCATGGGCGTTCGCAACGTTGCGTTCGGCGTCACATTGTTCCTTACCGCTCTGGCGTTGTTCAGCTGCTTCCACAAGGGCATGAACTACGGTCTGGACTTCACTGGCGGTACGCTCATCGAGCTGACCTACGAGCGTCCGGCCGACGTCTTGAAAGTTCGTTCCCAGCTGACTGAGGCGGGTTATCACGAAGCGATCGTTCAGAGCTTCGGCGCGACCACCGATCTGCTGGTGCGCATGCCTGGCGAAGACCCGCAACTGGGTCACCAGGTCGCTGAAGCGCTGCAGAAAGTCGGCGGCGACAACCCGGCTGTGGTCAAGCGCGTCGAGTTCGTCGGTCCGCAGGTGGGTGAAGAACTGCGCGACCAGGGCGGCCTCGGCATGCTGATGGCGCTGGGCGGCATTCTGATCTACCTGGCGTTCCGCTTTCAGTGGAAGTTCGCGGTCGGTGCGATTGTCTCGCTGATCCACGACGTGATCGTGACCATCGGTATCCTGTCGTTCTTCCAGGTCACCTTCGACCTGACGGTACTGGCGGCGGTGCTGGCGATCATCGGTTACTCGCTCAACGACACCATTGTGGTATTTGACCGGGTTCGTGAGAACTTCCGGGTGTTGCGCAAGGCCAGCCYGATCGAGAACATCAACATCTCGACCACGCAAACCCTGCTGCGGACCATGGCGACGTCGATCTCCACCTTGCTGGCGATCTCCGCGCTGCTGTTTTTCGGTGGTGACAACCTGTTCGGTTTCTCCATTGCGCTGTTTATCGGTGTTCTGGCGGGTACTTACTCGTCGATCTACATCGCCAACGTGGTGCTGATCTGGCTGAACCTGAGCAGCGAGGACCTGATTCCTCCGGCCAATACCGAGAAGGAAGTGGACGACCGTCCTTGAGGCGTTATTTCCTCTCGTTATAACCAGAAGGCGCGAGTATTGAACTCGCGCCTTTTTTTATGCTCCAAGGTTTGGAAAGGCGCGGGCACGTCCCGCATGTGATGGTCAGGAGGTTCAAGTGAACAAGTCGTTACTGGTTGGTGCGGTATTGGGTGCTGTCGGTGTCACTGCCGGAGGCGCTGTTGCCACCTACAGCCTGGTAAAAAGCGGCGGACCTGAGTATGCGCAAGTACTGGCAGTCGAGCCTGTCAAAACACAGATCAAGACTCCGCGTGAAGTGTGCAGGGATGTGCCTGTGACCCGGCAGGCGCCGGTGAAGGATGAGCATCAGATCCTCGGTACGGTGATCGGTGCGGTCGGCGGTGGTTTGTTGGGCAACATGGTCGGTGGCGGTAATGGCAAGAAGCTCGCCACGGTCGCCGGTGCAGTTGGCGGCGGTTACGCCGGTAACCGGGTGCAGGAGGGCATGCAGGAGCGTGATACCTCCACCACGATGCAAAGACGTTGCGAGACGGTCAATGACGTCAGCGACAAGCTCGTAGGCTATGACGTTCGGTATTCGCTGGGCGGCAAGGAAGGCAAAGTGCGGATGGATCGTGATCCGGGCAACCAGATCCCGGTCGACAAGGACGGTCATCTGATCCTCGGCCAGAACCAGCCCGCTCAGAAATAAGCTGAATCCCAGACTCAAAAAAGCACCCGAACGGGTGCTTTTTTATGCCCGGGATTCATGCCCCACCCCTCATTCCCTGTGGGAGCGAGCCTGCTCGCGATAGCTATCTAACATTCAACATTGATGTTGGCTGACATACCGCTATCGCGAGCAGGCTCGCTCCCACATTGGGGATGTGGTGTTTGCGGGGGCAGATTTCAGGCATAAAAAAAGCACCCCGGAGGGTGCTTTTTTGTGCCTGGCGTTTAGCGTTTCAGCGAGGCTGGCAGGTGCGGCTGGATGGCCGTCAGTACTGCTTTGAAGCATTTGGTGTTGCCGGCAACGACGTGGCCTTTTTCAAGGAAGTCGTGACCGCCGGTGAAGTCGCTCACCAGGCCGCCAGCTTCCTGGATCAGCAGGGCGCCTGCCGCCATGTCCCACTCGGACAGGCCCGACTCCCAGAAAGCGTCGAAACGGCCGGCAGCTACATAAGCCAGGTCCAGGCTCGCTGCGCCAGCGCGGCGGATGCCGGCGGTCTGGCCAACCAAGGCGCGGAACATGCCCAGGTAGTTGTCGAGGTTGTCCATCTGGTCGTCACGGAACGGGAAGCCGGTACCCAGCAGGGCGCCGTCCAGGCTGGTGCGACCGCTGACGCGCAGGCGACGACCGTTCAGTTGGGCACCGCGACCACGGCTGGCGGTGAATTCTTCCTGGCGAACCGGGTCCAGAACAACAGCGTGCTCCAGGCGACCGCGGTATTTGCAGGCGATGCTGACAGCGAAGTGAGGAATGCCGCGCAGGAAGTTGGTGGTGCCGTCCAGTGGATCGATGATCCACAGGTATTCTTCGCCTTCGATCCCGGAGCCGGCGTGCATGCCGGTCTCTTCACCCATGATCGAATGATTCGGGTAGGCCTTGCGCAGTGCGTCGATGATTTTCTGTTCGGCAGCGCGATCCACTTCGGACACGTAGTCCTTGGCGTCTTTTTCGTCGACCTTGATGGTATCCAGGCGCTCGATGGAGCGGAAAATCAATTCACTGGCGCTGCGGGCGGCGCGCAGCGCGATATTCAGCATGGGCTGCATGGATGTGTCACCTAAGGTTGTTAAAGAAAGCCGAGCATTCTATCAGAAAGTTTCTACAGGTGAAGGTCGACGTTCGCTTTCATAGCTTAACGGTAGGAGGAACTGTAAGATTTGCTCCCTAATTTCCCTGTCAGAGAGCGCCTCCCTTGCTGCAGAACATTCGTGTCGTCCTGGTCAATACCAGCCATCCGGGGAATATCGGCGGGGCTGCGCGTGCCATGAAGAACATGGGGCTGTCGCGACTGGTGCTGGTCGAGCCGCGCCTGTTCCCCCATCACGAAGCCGATGCGCGAGCGTCCGGTGCCGGTGACATCCTGGAAAACGCCCAAGTCGTCGCCACGCTGGAAGATGCGCTGGTCGGTTGCAACCTGGTGCTGGGCACCAGTGCGCGTGACCGTCGTATCCCTTGGCCGCTGCTCGATCCCCGTGAATGCGGGACGAAAGCGGTTGAGGAAGCAGCTCAAGGCGCCGAGATTGCTTTGGTCTTTGGCCGTGAAGATTCCGGCCTGACCAATGAAGAGCTGCAGCGATGTCATTATCACGTGCACATTCCATCAGACCCTGAGTTCAGCTCGCTGAACCTTGGGGCAGCGGTGCAGGTGTTGAGTTATGAAGTGCGCATGTCCTGGCTGGCGGCTGAAGGTCAGCCAAGCAAGATCGAGAAGGAAGAAGTCGCGTCCACCAAAAGTGGCGAGCTGGCGACCATGGATGAGCTGGAGCGATTCTATGAGCACCTGGAGCAAACGCTGGTGGCCATCGAGTTTCTCGATCCGGAAAAACCACGGCACTTGATGGCGCGCCTGCGCCGGTTGTACGGACGAAGCTCGGTCAGCCGGGCGGAAATGAATATTTTGCGTGGCATCCTCACGGAAACCCAGAAAGCGGCCCGTGGTGAGCTTCTTAAACGGAAGGATTAATGATGTTCGAGCGTTTGCGTGAAGATATCCAGAGCGTTTTCCACCGTGACCCGGCGGCACGTAATGCGTTTGAGGTGTTGACCTGCTACCCGGGCATGCACGCCATCTGGATTCATCGCCTGTCGTCGGCGTTATGGGGCATGGGCTGGAAATGGCTGGCGCGGTTGGTATCGAACTTCGGCCGCTGGTTGACCGGGATCGAGATCCATCCTGGGGCCAAGGTCGGCCGTCGCTTCTTTATTGACCATGGCATGGGCATTGTCATCGGCGAAACCGCCGAAATCGGCAATGACGTGACGCTGTATCAAGGCGTGACCCTCGGTGGTACCAGCTGGAACAAAGGCAAGCGCCACCCGACGCTGGAAGACGGCGTAGTGGTAGGGGCGGGCGCCAAGGTGTTGGGGCCATTCACCGTGGGCGCGGGTGCCAAGGTGGGTTCCAATGCGGTTGTGACCAAGGCTGTTCCGGCAGGAGCGACAGTGGTCGGGATTCCAGGGCGGATCATCGTCAAGTCCGATGATGAGCTGGAAGCCAGGCGCAAGGCCATGGCCGAGAAGATTGGTTTTGATGCCTACGGCGTCAGCGAAGACATGCCGGACCCGGTGGCGCGTGCCATCGGTCAGTTGCTGGATCACCTGCAAGCGGTCGATGGTCGACTGGAAGACATGTGCGGCGCGCTCAAGGATCTGGGCAGCCCTTACTGTGCCAAGGACTTGCCTGAGCTGCGCGAAGAAGACTTCGCCTGTGTAAAAGGCAAGGATGAAAGTCAGGCCAGCTAAACCGGGGTGGCCCCATCGCGAGCAGGCTCGCTCCCACACTGGATCTCTGGTGTTGCGCAGATCAAGTGTGGGAGCGGGCTTGCTCGCGAAGAACGATAACGCGCATTTGCTGGTCGATCACCTCCAGCCTTTGTTATAGTGCGCGCGCTCTTTTGCGGGTAAACCTGACTAAAGTACTAGGTCTTATAGTTGACTTGAATACTCGGGAATTGCATACTCGCCCCCATCCCGTAACTCCGTGGTAATTGTCCATGCGACTGACTACAAAAGGCCGATACGCTGTCACCGCCATGCTTGACCTGGCGTTGCACGCGCAACATGGCCCGGTGTCCCTGGCCGATATCTCTGAGCGCCAAGGCATTTCCCTGTCCTACCTCGAACAGCTCTTCGCCAAATTGCGCCGCAGCAATCTGGTTTCCAGTGTCCGCGGACCAGGCGGTGGCTACCAGCTGTCGCGTGACATGCAGGGCATCCAGGTCGCTCAGGTGATCGATGCGGTCAACGAATCGGTCGATGCAACCAAATGCCAGGGACTGGGTGATTGCCATGGCGGCGACACCTGTCTGACCCACCACTTGTGGTGTGATCTGAGCCTGCAAATCCACGAATTTCTGAGCGGTATCAGCTTGGCTGACCTTGTCACTCGCCGTGAAGTGCAAGAAGTAGCCCAGCGTCAGGACCAGCGTCGTTGCAACAGCAAGACACCGCGTCTGGACAAGATCGAAGCGTCCGCCGTCGAATGACAGCCAAAGAGCTAGCGGCACGCCAGCCAGCCTGATTTAGGAGAGAGTCCATGAAATTGCCGATTTACCTTGATTACTCTGCGACCACCCCGGTTGATCCGCGTGTCGCGCAAAAGATGAGTGAATGCCTGCTGGTCGACGGAAACTTCGGTAACCCGGCGTCCCGCTCCCACGTGTTCGGCTGGAAAGCCGAAGAATCGGTCGAAAACGCTCGCCGCCAGGTCGCCGACCTGGTCAACGCCGACCCGCGTGAAATCGTCTGGACCTCCGGTGCCACCGAGTCCGACAACCTGGCAATCAAGGGTGTCGCGCATTTCTACAGCACCAAGGGCAAGCACCTGATCACCACCAAGATCGAACACAAGGCGGTCCTCGACACCATGCGCCAACTGGAGCGCGAAGGTTTCGAAGTGACCTACCTCGATCCTCGTGAAGACGGTCTGGTAACGCCTGAAATGATCGAAGCCGCGCTGCGCGATGACACCATCCTGGTGTCGGTCATGCACGTGAACAACGAAATCGGCACCATCAACGACATCGCAGCCATCGGTGAACTGACCCGTTCCAAGGGCATCCTGTTCCACGTCGACGCTGCGCAGTCCACCGGCAAGGTCGAGATCGACCTGCAAAAGCTGAAAGTCGACCTGATGTCCTTCTCGGCCCACAAGACCTACGGTCCTAAAGGCATCGGCGCGCTGTACGTCAGCCGCAAGCCGCGTGTTCGCCTTGAAGCGACCATGCACGGCGGCGGTCACGAGCGTGGCATGCGTTCCGGCACCCTGGCCACTCACCAGATCGTTGGCATGGGCGAAGCGTTCCGTGTGGCCAAGGAAGACATGGCTGCCGAAAACGTTCGGATCAAAGCCCTGAGCGACCGTTTCTTCAAGCAGGTCGAAGGCCTCGAAGAGCTGTACGTCAACGGCAGCCTGACCGCCCGCGTTCCGCACAACCTGAACCTGAGCTTCAACTACGTTGAAGGCGAGTCGCTGATCATGGCGCTCAAGGACCTGGCGGTATCGTCCGGTTCGGCCTGTACCTCGGCGTCGCTTGAGCCTTCGTACGTACTGCGCGCCCTGGGCCGCAACGACGAACTGGCACACAGCTCGATTCGCTTCACCTTCGGCCGCTTCACCACCGAAGAAGAAATCGATTATGCCGCGCAGAAAGTCTGCGAGGCCGTCACCAAGCTGCGCGCTCTGTCGCCGCTGTGGGACATGTACAAAGACGGCGTCGACATTTCGAAAATCGAGTGGGCGGCACACTAACGAATTAAGTCGCCGTACACGGGCTCTGTAACCCAGTTGAAAAGCTGGCTTGCAGGGCCCCAAGAGCGACTCTCTGATGAGTGAGGATTAATCATGGCTTACAGCGAAAAGGTCATCGACCACTACGAGAACCCGCGCAACGTCGGCAAGATGGACGCGGAAGATCCTGATGTCGGCACCGGCATGGTCGGCGCTCCGGCGTGCGGCGACGTTATGCGCCTGCAAATCAAGGTCAACGAGCAAGGCATCATCGAAGACGCCAAGTTCAAGACCTACGGCTGCGGCTCTGCCATTGCCTCCAGCTCCCTCGCTACCGAGTGGATGAAGGGCAAGACTCTGGACGAAGCCGAGACCATCAAGAACACCCAGCTGGCTGAAGAACTGGCCTTGCCGCCAGTGAAAATCCACTGCTCGGTACTCGCTGAAGACGCCATCAAGGCTGCCGTTCGCGATTACAAGCAGAAGAAAGGCTTGATCTGACTTTCAAGTATTGGCGACGAGTAAGGAGTCACCGATGGCTATCAGCATGACAGAAGCGGCTGCTCAACACGTGCGACGCTCCCTCGACGGGCGCGGCAAGGGTGATGGGATTCGTCTGGGTGTTCGCACCACGGGCTGTTCCGGCCTTGCCTACGTGCTGGAGTTTGTCGATGAGGTAGGGGCCGACGATCAGGTCTTCGTCAGTCATGGCGAGAAAGTGATCATCGATCCGAAAAGCCTGGCTTACCTGGACGGCACCGAGCTCGATTTCGTCAAGGAAGGGTTGAACGAAGGCTTCAAGTTCAACAATCCCAACGTGCGCGGTGAATGTGGCTGCGGCGAAAGCTTCAACATCTGAGGCTGCTCGTGGGTACTCCTTGTCATTTCGCTTTATTTGAGCTGCAACCGAGCTTCAATCTGGACCTCGACCAGCTGGCTACGCGCTACCGTGAGTTGGCGCGCAGCGTTCATCCAGACCGCTTTGCTGACGCTTCCGAGCGTGAGCAACGGCTGGCGCTAGAGCAATCCGCTAGCCTCAACGAGGCCTACCAGACGCTCAAAAGTCCCCCCAAGCGCGCGCGTTACCTGCTCGCCATGGGTGGTCGCGAGCTGCCGCTGGAGGTCACGGTGCATGATCCGGAATTTCTTCTGCAGCAGATGCAATGGCGCGAAGAGCTCGAAGACCTGCAAGACAGTGCCGATCTGGCCGGGATTGTGGTATTCAAGCGCCGCCTGAAGGTCGCTCAGGATGTACTGAACGAAAGCTTCGCAGCTTGCTGGAATGATGCAGTGCAGCGTGAACAGGCCGAACGCCTGATGCGGCGCATGCAGTTCCTCGACAAGCTCACCTACGAAGTGCGCCAGTTAGAAGAGCGCCTCGACGATTAACCCAGTGCCGCCTCGGTCGCACGCCTGATATACAGATAAGTCCTGATAACGATGGCCCTACTGCAGATCGCCGAACCCGGCCAAAGTCCTCAACCGCACCAGCGTCGTCTGGCTGTGGGGATCGACTTGGGCACTACCAATTCGCTGGTCGCTGCGTTGCGCAGTGGTCTTTCCGAGCCACTGGCCGACGCTGACGGGCAGGTGATCCTGCCGTCTGCGGTGCGCTATCACGCTGACCGTGTCGAGGTCGGCGAGTCCGCCAAGCTGGCAGCCGCTACCGATCCGCTGAACACGGTGTTGTCGGTCAAGCGCTTGATGGGTCGTGGTCTGTCCGACGTCAAGCAATTGGGCGAGCAGCTGCCGTACCGCTTTGTCGATGGCGAGTCGCACATGCCGTTCATCGACACTGTGCAAGGGCCGAAAAGCCCGGTCGAAGTGTCCGCCGATATCCTCAAGGTGTTGCGTCAGCGCGCCGAGTTGACGCTGGGCGGCGAACTGGTTGGCGCGGTGATTACCGTTCCGGCTTACTTCGATGACGCACAGCGCCAGGCAACCAAGGATGCGGCCAAGCTGGCCGGTCTGAACGTGCTGCGTTTGCTCAACGAGCCAACCGCTGCGGCGGTGGCTTACGGTCTGGATCAGCATGCTGAAGGCCTGGTTGCCATTTACGACCTGGGCGGCGGCACTTTCGATATTTCGATTCTGCGTCTGACCGGCGGTGTCTTTGAAGTGCTGGCGACCGGTGGCGACAGTGCCCTGGGCGGCGATGACTTCGATCACGCGATTGCTGGCTGGATCATCGAGCGCGCGGGCCTGTCTGCCGACCTCGATCCGGGTGCGCAGCGTCATCTGCTGCAAACCGCTTGCGCGGCCAAGGAAGCCCTGACGAATGCCGCGACGGTTGAAGTCGTTTATAACGACTGGAAATCCGAGCTGACCCGCGAAGCCTTTGATGCGCTGATCGAGCCGATGGTTGCTCGCAGCCTGAAAGCCTGTCGTCGCGCCGTGCGTGATTCCGGTGTTGAACTGGAAGACGTGAAAGCGGTGGTGATGGTCGGCGGTTCGACCCGCGTGCCGCGTGTTCGCGACGCCGTAGCTGAAGCCTTTGGTCGTCAGCCGCTGACCGAGATCGATCCGGATCAAGTGGTGGCCATTGGTGCTGCGATCCAGGCCGATACCCTGGCGGGCAACAAGCGCGATGGCGACGAACTGCTGCTGCTCGACGTGATTCCGTTGTCCCTGGGGCTGGAAACCATGGGCGGTCTGATGGAGAAGGTGATTCCGCGTAACACCACCATCCCGGTCGCTCGCGCTCAGGACTTCACGACTTATAAAGACGGCCAGTCGGCCATGATGATTCATGTGCTGCAGGGCGAGCGCGAGCTGATCAGCGATTGCCGTTCTCTGGCGCGCTTCGAATTGCGCGGCATTCCGGCCATGGTCGCAGGTGCGGCGAAGATTCGCGTGACCTTCCAGGTCGATGCCGATGGCTTGCTCAGCGTGGCTGCCCGCGAATTGGGTTCGGGCGTCGAGGCGAGCATTCAGGTCAAGCCGTCCTACGGCCTGACCGACGGCGAAATCGCCCGCATGCTCAAGGATTCGTTCCAGCACGCCAACGACGACAAGGTCGCCCGCGTACTGCGTGAACAGCAGGTCGATGCCCAGCGTTTGATCGAAGCGGTGCAGGGCGCCCTCGATGTCGACGGCGAGCGCCTGCTCGACGCCGAAGAACGCATGGTCATCGAATTGCAGATGCAGGAACTGACCGAATTGATGAAAGGCACCGATGGTTACGCCATCGAGCAGCAGACCAAGCGTCTGTCGCAAGTGACCGATGCCTTTGCTGCCCGCCGCCTGGACTCGACGGTGAAAGCCGCTCTGGCGGGGCGCAACCTGAATGAAATCGAGGAATAACTGATGCCGCAGATCATTTTTCTGCCACACGCCGAGCATTGCCCGGACGGAATGGTCGTAGAGGCTGAGACCGGCAAGTCCATTCTCGAAGTGGCTCATGAGAACCATATCGAGATCGAGAGCGCCTGCGGCGGCGTCTGTGCCTGCACCACCTGCCACTGCATCATTCGCGAAGGCTTTGACTCGCTGAATGAGGCCGATGAGCTGGAAGAGGACTATCTTGATCGGGCCTGGGGTCTGGAAGCGCAGTCGCGCCTGACCTGTCAGGCAATCGTCGGGACTGAAGACCTGACCGTTGAAATTCCTAAATACTCGCTCAACCACGCTGCCGAAGCGCCGCACTGATTCAAGGAACTGGCATGAGTCTTAAATGGGTTGATGTGCTGGAAATCGCGATCCAGCTGGCTGACAGCAAGCCGGATGTGGATCCGCGTTACGTGAACTTCGTCGATCTGCACAGCTGGGTCATGGCTCTGCCGGAGTTCAGTGATGATCCGRCCCGCGGTGGCGAGAAGGTACTTGAAGCGATTCAAGCGGCCTGGATCGAAGAAGCAGACTGAACGCACTGTACGCCGTTAGGCAATACCCAAGAACCCGCGTATAATTCGCGGGTTTAATTTTTCGCAAATTACCGTTTCTGGAGTTACACCATGGCTGTTCAACGTACTTTCTCCATCATCAAGCCTGATGCAGTTGCAAAAAACGTCATCGGCGAGATCACCACTCGTTTCGAAAAAGCTGGCCTGCGCGTTGTAGCTTCGAAAATGAAGCAGCTGTCCAAAGCTGAAGCTGAAGGCTTCTACGCTGAGCACAAAGAGCGCGGTTTCTTCGGCGACCTGGTTGCTTTCATGATCTCCGGTCCGGTTGTCGTTCAGGTTCTGGAAGGCGAAAACGCTATCGCTCTGAACCGTGAGCTGATGGGCGCTACCAACCCTAAAGAAGCTGCTGCCGGTACCATCCGCGCTGACTTCGCTGACTCCATCGACGCCAACGCTGTGCACGGTTCGGACTCCGAAGCCGCTGCTGCTCGCGAAATCTCGTACTTCTTCGCAGCTACTGAAGTAACCACTCGCTAAGCACTGGCTTATGAGTGAAGGTGAATCCATGACTACATCGACTGCAAAAACTAACCTGCTGGGTCTGACTCAGCCGGAAATGGAAAAATTCTTCGACTCAATCGGGGAGAAGCGTTTCCGTGCCAGTCAGGTAATGAAGTGGATTCACCACCTTGGCGTCGATGATTTCGACGCCATGACGAACGTCAGCAAGGCCTTGCGCGACAAGCTCAAGGCGATTGCCGAAGTTCGCGGCCCCGAAGTGGTCAGCGAGGACATCTCCAGCGACGGCACCCGCAAGTGGGTGGTGCGCGTGGCGTCCGGCAGCTGCGTCGAGACCGTCTACATTCCCCAGGGCAAGCGCGGCACTCTGTGCGTTTCGTCCCAGGCAGGCTGTGCCCTGGATTGCAGTTTCTGCTCCACCGGCAAGCAAGGTTTCAACAGCAACCTCACCGCCGCCGAAGTCATCGGCCAGGTGTGGATTGCCAATAAATCGTTCGGCAGCATCCCGGCAACCGCCGACCGTGCCATCACCAACGTGGTGATGATGGGCATGGGTGAGCCGCTGCTGAACTTCGACAACGTCGTTGCCGCCATGCACCTGATGATGGACGACCTGGGCTACGGCATTTCCAAGCGCCGCGTGACCCTGTCGACCTCCGGCGTGGTGCCGATGATCGATGAGCTGTCCAAGCACATCGACGTCTCCCTGGCGTTGTCCCTGCACGCACCGAACGATGCGCTGCGTAACCAGTTGGTACCGATCAACAAGAAGTACCCGCTGAAAATGCTCCTCGAGTCCTGCCGCCGCTACATGTCGTCCCTGGGCGAAAAGCGCGTGCTGACCATCGAGTACACCTTGCTCAAGGACATCAATGACAAGGTCGAGCATGCGGTTGAAATGATCGAGTTGCTCAAGGACACGCCTTGCAAGATCAACCTGATCCCGTTCAACCCGTTCCCTCATTCCGGTTACGAGCGGCCGAGCAACAACGCCATCCGTCGTTTCCAGGATCAACTTCATCACGCTGGCTTCAATGTCACCGTGCGCACCACCCGTGGCGAAGACATCGACGCTGCGTGTGGCCAATTGGTAGGACAGGTGCTGGATCGCACCCGTCGTAGCGAACGTTATATCGCCGTGCGTGAGTTGAGCGCCGACAACGATATGCCGCAAGACGCTGCGAATCGTACTTAAGAGAGGATCTCTATGTCACTGCGCCTAGCGCTGCTTCTGCTGTTCGCCAGCCTGTCGGCTGGTTGTGTTCTGTCGGGTGATTTCAATCCGATGAAAACCAGCAAGGGGCGCGATGAGGCGCGTGCTGCGTATGTGCAGTTGGGCGTGGGGTATCTGCAGCAGGGCATGACCGAACGGGCGAAAGTCCCGTTGAAGAAGGCCCTCGAACTGGATAGCGCCGACCCGGATTCCAACGCAGCATTGGGCCTGGTGTTTCAGGCCGAGATGGAACCTGAACTCGCGGATCAGCATTTTCGCAAGGCATTGTCCGCTCGTCCTGGCGATGCTCGTATCCTGAACAACTACGGCAGCTTTCTCTTTGAAGAGAAACGTTACAAAGAAGCTTACGAGCGCTTTGAACAAGCGGCTGCCGATAGCCTTTATCCGGAGCGTTCGCGGGTTTTCGAGAACCTCGGCATGACGGCTTCAATGCTCGGTCAGCGTGACTTGGCCCGGCAGCACCTGGAAAAAGCCCTGCGCCTGAACCGTCAACAGCCACGTGCGTTGCTGGAAATGGCTGAGTTGTCGTACGAAGACAGGCATTATGTGCCCGCGCGTGACTATTACGATCGTTTTAGCCTGCTCGCCGAGCAAAATGCACGTAGTCTATTGCTCGGCGTTCGGCTGGCCAAAGTGTTCGACGATCGCGACAAGGCCGCCAGTTTTGGCCTGCAATTAAAACGACTCTATCCCGGTACGCCGGAATATCAGCAATACCTGTCGGAGCAATGATGAAAGCGGCGCATCCAGAAGTTGTAGCAGCGACTCGCGTAAACCCCGGAGAGACCCTGCGTCAGGCCCGCGAAAGCAATGGTTGGTCGCTGGCGGAAGTAGCGCTCAAGCTCAATCTCACCGCTAATTCCTTGAAGAATCTGGAAGACGGCGCTTTCGACAAGCTGCCGGGGCATACCTTTGCTCGCGGCTATATCCGCGCCTACGCCAAATTGCTCGGCATGGACCAGGCCGTTCTGGTCCAGCAATTCGACCAGCACACCGGCACCGACTCCCAGGGCAGCAACGTGCACAGCCTTGGGCGTATCGAGGAGCCATCGCGGGTCTCCCACACCATTTTGCGCATCGTCAGCCTGTTGTTGCTGATGGCCGTGGTGGGGGGCGGTTTTGTCTGGTGGCAGGATCAAACCTCGCTGCGCACCAAGGACCTGATCGGTCTGAGCCCGGAACACGTCGAAGTCGAAGGCGCCGATGGCACCACGCAGATCCATCCGCTCGACGAGCCGGAAGATCAGGCCGTGGTAGAAGGCCAGGTCGAAGCCGGCACGCCTCTGGCATTGCCGGAAGGCCAGGCGACTGCCGAAGTTCAGACAAATGCCGAAGCGCCGACGCCAGCTGCTCCGGTCGCCCCGGTGGTTGCACCGACGGCCCCGGTTGTTGCTCCAGTGCGTACCGCGCCTGCCCCGGTTGTTGCGACGCCAGCGGCCCCGGTTGTGGCTGTTGCGCCAGCGCCCGTCGTGGCTGCCGTGCCAGCACCTGCCGCTTCGGCTGCTGCTCCGGCCACTCCGGTTGCCGGCGCGGGTAAGGTGCAGATTCAGTTCTCTGCCAATTGCTGGACGCAAGTCACCGATGGCAACGGCAAAGTGCTGTTGAGCGGTCTCAAGCGTAAGGGCGAAACCGCCGACGTCAGCGGTAAACCACCGTTTACAGTACGCCTGGGCTACGCCCGTGGCGCGCAGGTCAGCTACAACGGGCAAGTGGTCGATGTAGCTCCGTTCACCAGTGGCGAGACTGCTCGCCTGAAGTTGGGTCAATAAGTCATGCACGGCGAATCTCCAATCAAACGTCGCGAATCCCGCAAGATCTGGGTTGGTTCGGTACCGGTGGGCGGTGATGCGCCTATCGCTGTACAGAGCATGACCAACAGCGACACCAATGACGTTGCTGCCACCGTGGCCCAGATCAATCGTCTGGAAGCGGCTGGTGTCGACATCGTGCGGGTTTCCGTTCCGGACATGGACGCGGCGGAAGCCTTCGGTCGAATCAAGCAACTGGTCAAGGTGCCGTTGGTTGCCGACATTCACTTCGACTACAAGATCGCCTTGCGCGTAGCCGAACTGGGCGTCGATTGCCTGCGGATCAACCCGGGCAACATCGGTCGTGAAGACCGTGTGCGCGCGGTGGTCGATGCTGCCCGTGACCGCGGGATTCCGATCCGGATCGGCGTCAACGCCGGTTCGCTGGAAAAAGACCTGCAGAAGAAATACGGCGAACCGACACCGGCCGCGCTGGTCGAGTCGGCCCTGCGTCACGTCGAGCACCTTGAACGCCTGAACTTCCAGGACTTCAAGGTCAGCGTGAAGGCCTCCGACGTGTTCATGGCCGTCGAAGCCTATCGCCTGCTGGCCAAGGAAATCGTGCAGCCACTGCACCTGGGCATCACTGAAGCCGGCGGTTTGCGTTCAGGCACAGTGAAATCCGCCGTGGGCCTCGGTATGCTGCTCGCCGAAGGGATTGGCGATACTATTCGCATCTCGTTGGCGGCTGACCCGGTCGAGGAAGTGAAAGTCGGCTACGACATTCTCAAGTCCCTGCATCTGCGTTCCCGTGGCATCAACTTCATCGCCTGCCCGAGCTGCTCGCGGCAGAACTTCGATGTGGTGAAAACCATGAACGAACTGGAAGGGCGCCTCGAAGATCTGTTGGTGCCGCTGGATGTCGCGGTCATCGGTTGCGTGGTCAACGGTCCCGGCGAAGCCAAAGAGGCCCATATCGGCCTGACTGGCGGTACGCCGAACCTGATTTACATCGATGGCAAGCCGTCGCAGAAATTGACGAATGACAATCTGGTGGATGAGCTGGAAAGGTTGATCCGCCAGAAAGCGGCCGAAAAGGTCGAAGCCGACGCAGCGCTGATCGCGCGCGGCTGATCGAACGAATTTAAGGATTTATAGTGAGCAAGTCTCTGCAAGCCATACGTGGCATGAACGACATCCTGCCCGAACAGACCCCGCTGTGGCGTCACTTCGAGGGCACCGTTTCGCGTCTGCTGGATAACTACGGTTACAAGCAGATTCGCACGCCGATCGTCGAGTTCACCGAGCTGTTCAAACGCTCCATCGGTGAAGTGACCGACATCGTCGAAAAAGAGATGTACACCTTCGAGGACCGTAACGGCGACTCGCTGACCCTGCGTCCTGAAGGCACGGCAGCCTGCGTACGTGCAGTGCTTGAGCACGGCATCTCCGGCGGTGGCCAGGTGCAGAAACTCTGGTACATCGGCCCGATGTTCCGCCACGAGCGTCCGCAAAAAGGCCGTTATCGTCAGTTCCACCAGATCGGTTGCGAAGTTTTCAACCTTGATGGTCCGGACATCGACGCCGAACTGATCGTGCTGACCTGGCGCCTGTGGGGCGAGCTGGGTATCCGTGACGCGGTCAAGCTTGAGCTCAACAGCCTGGGCACCAGCGCCTCTCGCGCTCGTTATCGCGATGCGCTGGTGGAGTACCTGACGGCACGCCTGGACCAACTGGACGAAGACAGCCAGCGCCGCTTGAAAACCAACCCGCTGCGAGTGCTCGATACCAAGAACCCCGATACCCAGGCGGCGCTGGTCGATGCACCGAAGATGGCCGACTACCTCGATGAAGAATCCCGCGTGCACTTCGAGGGCCTCAAGGCGCGTCTGGACGCAGCCGGCATTCCTTACGTGATCAACCCGAAGCTGGTGCGCGGGCTGGATTACTACAGCAAAACCGTATTCGAATGGGTCACCGACAAACTCGGCGCCCAGGGCACTGTCTGCGCGGGTGGCCGTTACGATGGCCTGGTCGAGCAGATGGGCGGCAAGCCGACGCCGGGCGTTGGTTTCGCCATGGGCATCGAGCGCCTGGTGCTGATGCTCGAAACCCTGGAGCAGATCCCGGAAGAAATCTCCCGGCAGGTTGACGTCTACCTGTGCGCCTTCGGTGAGGCTGCCGAACTGGCCGCTCTGACACTGAGCGAGCGGGTTCGTGATCAGTTGCCAAACCTGCGCCTGCAGATCAATGCCGGCGCGGGCAGCTTCAAAAGTCAGTTCAAGAAGGCCGACAAGAGCGGTGCGCTATACGCATTGATCCTCGGTGACGACGAAATGGCCCAGCAAGTGGTAGGTTTCAAACCCCTGCGTGGCCAGGGCGAACAACAAAGCATTGCCTGGGATGCGCTTGCCGCTCACCTGGCCACCTGCGTCGTGCAGGGTTGAAGCTGTCAAACAGCCGATTTAGCGAATAAGGAGTATTGGGGTGTCGAGTACCGAAGACGAACATCTGGCGGAATTCAAAGACTGGTGGCAGCGTAACGGCAAACCTCTCGTAACCGGCGGCCTGTTGGCGCTGGTCATCGTGTTCGGCTGGCAGGCGTTTCACAAGTATCAGAGCAATCAGTCGCAAGGCGCCTCGATGCTTTACCAGCAATTGCTGGAAACCACGCTGACCCCGGACGGCAAGCCTGACGCGGCCCGTGTAGCGGACCTCGCGAACAAGCTCAACAGCGAGTTCGGCGGCACGGCTTACGCCCAATACGGCAGCCTGTTCGTGGCGAAAGTCGCGGTCGACAGCGGCAAGCTGGATGACGCTGCAAGCCAGCTCAAGGTTGTGGCTGACAAACCTGCCAACCCGGCGCTGGGCGAAGTGGCGCGTCAGCGTCTGGCCCAGGTCCTGGCCGCACAGAACAAGGCTGACGAAGCACTGAAATTGCTCGAAGGTGATGCCGATCAGGCATTCCTGGCCACTCGCGAAGAACTCAAGGGTGACCTGTTGGTCCAGTTGGGTCGTACCGATGAAGCCCATGCTGCTTACCAAAAAGCCAAGGCTGCGCTGTCGGATGAAGCGGCGGTCGGTGGCTTACAAATCAAGCTGGACGACCTGGCCAAAGGGGATGCGTGACGTGATCCGTTGGAAACATGCAGCATTGCTGGCTCTGGCCATTCTGGCCGCGGGTTGCAGCAGCAACAGCAAAAAAGAATTGCCGCCGGCCGAGCTGGTCAAATTCAAGGAAGAAGTGGTCCTGCAAAAGCAGTGGAGCCGTTCGGTCGGTAACGGCCAGGGCGAGACCTACAACATGCTGGTGCCGGCCATCGATGGCAACACCATCTATGCTGCCGACGTCAAAGGCGTGGTGATGGCGCTGGATCGCATGAACGGCGACGTCAAATGGAAGAAAGATCTTGAGCTGCCTGTGTCCGGCGCCGTTGGCGTGGGTTACGGTCTGGTCATGATCGGCACGCTCAAGGGCGAAGTGGTTGCCCTGGATGCAAGCTCCGGTGAAGAGAAATGGCGCGCTCGCGTGACCAGTGAAGTGCTCGCACCGCCTGCCAACAACGGTGACGTGGTGGTGGTTCAAACCCAGGACGATCGTCTGATCGGTCTGGATGCTTCCACCGGTAACCAGCGCTGGTTGTATGACAGCACGCCAGCGGTCCTGACTCTGCGCGGCACCAGTGCGCCGATCGTGACCAACCGCCTGGCGATTGCCGGCCTGTCGACCGGTAAAGTCGTGGCGCTGGATATCTCCAACGGCGTGCCGGTGTGGGAGCAGCGCATTGCGATTCCACAGGGTCGCTCGGAGCTGGAACGCGTGGTCGATATCGACGGTGGCCTGCTGCTGTCCGGCGACAAGGTCTATGTCGCCAGCTATCAGGGGCGCGTAGCGGCCCTGGACCTGCAAAGCGGTCGTCAGCTCTGGCAGCGTGATGCTTCCAGCTATGCCGGTGTCGCCCAAGGTTTCGGCAGCGTCTATGTGAGCCTGTCTTCGGGTACCGTTGAAGGCGTCGACGAGCGTTCGACCACCTCCTTGTGGAGCAACGACTCGCTGGCTCGCCGTCAACTATCGGCACCGGAAGTGTTCTCCAGTTACGTTGCAGTCGGTGACCTGGAAGGTTACCTGCACCTGTTGAGTCAGGTGGACGGTCGTTTCGTCGGCCGTGAACGCATCGACAGCGACGGCCTGCGTGCCCGTCCGCTGGTGGTGGGTGACATGATTTACGTGTATGGCAACAGCGGCAAACTGGAAGCCCTGACCATCAAGTAATGGTTTGACTATGCTTGGGGATAGCGATGTTCCCAGGCAGCCTTGCTCCGCAAGGCTTTGCGGYACGTCATGTGCTGCCCCGAGCACCAGCCGCTGCCTCGCAGCGGCTTTTGTATTTTCTGAAATAACGAAGTGGAGAGCCGCATGGTTCCCGTAATCGCCCTGGTGGGCCGACCGAACGTCGGCAAATCCACCATGTTCAACCGCCTGACCAAAAGCCGCGACGCTATTGTTGGCGACCTTTCCGGTCTGACCCGTGATCGCCAATACGGTGAGGCAAAGTGGCAAGGGCGCTCCTACATCCTGGTCGACACCGGTGGTATTTCCGGTGATGAGCACGGCATGGATGAAAAGATGGCCGAGCAGTCGCTGCTGGCTATCGAAGAAGCCGATGTCGTTCTGTTCCTGGTAGATGCCAAGGTTGGCTTCACCGCCGCCGACCAGATGATTGCCGAGCACTTGCGCAAGCGCAACAAACGCTCCCTGCTGGTGGCCAACAAGATCGACAACATCGATCCTGAAATGGCCCGCGCCGAATTCGCCCCGTTGGGCATGGGCCACGCCATTGGTGTGGCTGGTGCGCAAGGTCGCGGTGTCAACACACTGCTGGAAGCCGCCCTGAGCGAATTCCCGCGTGACACCGAAGAAGAGGATCTCAACGCTAACGTCGCCGAAGGCGAGGAAGCGATCCGGATTCCGGGTCCGAGCGAAAAAGATGGCATCAAGATCGCCATCATCGGTCGCCCGAACGTCGGCAAGTCGACCCTGGTCAACCGCATGCTCGGTGAAGACCGGGTAATCGTCTATGACCAACCCGGCACCACCCGCGACAGTATCTACATCCCGTTCGAGCGTAACGAAGAGAAGTACACGCTGATCGACACTGCGGGTGTGCGCAAGCGCGGCAAGATCCACGAGGAAGTTGAAAAGTTCTCGGTGGTCAAAACCCTGCAAGCGATCAAAGACGCCAACGTGGTGATCTTCGTGATGGACGCCCGTGAAGGCGTGGTTGACCACGACCTGAACCTGCTGGGTTTTGCCCTGGAAGCCGGTCGTGCCATCGTTATCGCCTTGAACAAGTGGGACGGCATGACGCCGTCCGAGCGTGATTTCGTGAAGATCGAGCTGGAGCGTCGGTTGTTCTTCGTCGACTTCGCCGATATCCACTTCATCTCGGCGCTGCACGGCACTGGCGTGGGCAACCTGTACCAGTCGGTACAGAACTCGTTCAAGTCGGCGATCACTCGCTGGCCGACCAACCGCCTGACCCAGATCCTCGAAGACGCCGTTGGCGAGCACGCGCCACCGATGGTCAACAACCGCCGGATCAAGCTGCGTTATGCCCACTTGGGGGGTGCCAACCCGCCGCTGATCGTGATCCACGGTAATCAGGTCGAGAAGGTTCCGAACTCTTACGTCCGTTACCTGGAAAACACTTACCGTCGCGTCTTGAAGCTGGTCGGTACGCCGATCCGCATCGAGTTCAAAGGCGGCGAGAACCCGTACGAAGGCAACAAGAACACGCTCACCGACCGTCAGGTCAACAAGAAGCGCCGCTTGATGTCGCACCACAAGAAAGCCGACAAGAAGCGCCGCGACAAGCGCTGATTGGTGCGCCGGCTCGTCCCCTCGGGATGGGCTCCCTCGCCACAGGTTAGGCGGCTGTATTAGAAGAAGGGCGCCCATGGCGCCCTTTTTCGTGTCTGGCGTTTGAGCTATCCTCGGGCTCTCCCGCGCCGCCGTTAGCGTCGGGTGTTCAGTAGGGAATCACCGATGATCACCAGCAAGCTGCCGAATATCGGCATCACTATTTTCACCCAAATGTCTCAGCTCGCGGCACAGACCGGCGCGATCAACCTGTCCCAGGGGTTCCCCGATTTCGATGCGCCGCAAGCCTTGTGCGATGCGGTCGGCCGGCACATCGCCAATGGCCATAACCAGTATTCACCGATGACCGGCCTGCCGGCGCTGCGCCAGCAAGTGGCGGCGAAGATCGCTCGCAGCTATGGCGTGAGCGTCAATGCCGACACCGAGGTAACCATCACTCCCGGCGCGACCCAGGCGATCTTCTGCGCCATTGCGGCAGTTATCCACAGCGGTGACGAAGTGATCGTCTTCGATCCGGCCTACGACAGTTATGAGCCTTCGGTGGCGCTGGCCGGCGGTCGTTGCGTACATGTGCCGCTGGCGGGGAAGGATTTCGCCATCGACTTCCAGAAGCTCGGCGAAGCGCTGAGCCCGCGCACGCGAATGATCATCCTCAACTCGCCGCATAACCCGAGCGGTGCGCTGATCTCGCGTGCCGAGCTGGATCAGTTGGCGGCCTTGATTCGTGACCGCGATATCTACCTGATCAGCGACGAGGTGTATGAACACCTGGTGTTTGACGGTGTAGCGCATGCCAGCGTTTTGGCCCATGAAGAGCTGTACCGGCGGGCCTTCGTGGTCAGTTCTTTTGGCAAGACCTACCACGTCACTGGCTGGAAGACCGGCTACGTGGTTGCGCCACCGGCACTCTCGGAAGAACTGCGCAAGGTGCATCAATACGTCAGTTTCTGCGGTGTGACCCCGTTGCAGTACGCGCTGGCCGACTTCATGGCCGAGCATCCGGAGCATGTCGAAGAGTTGCCGGGTTTTTATCAGGCCAAGCGTGATCTGTTCTGTGATTTGCTGGCGCCTTCGCGGTTCAGCTTTACCAAGGCCACCGGGACCTATTTCCAGTTGGTCGACTATTCGCAGATCCGTCCGGACCTGAACGATGTCGAGATGGCCAAGTGGATGACGCGCGAGCATGGCGTGGCAGCGATCCCGATTTCGGTGTTCTACCAGAACCCGCTGCCAGAGCAGCGTCTGGTGCGCCTGTGTTTTGCCAAGCGTGAGGAGACGCTGCGTCAGGCAGCGGAGAAACTATGCGCGATTTGACTACCTTGCCCGATCTGAACGTTGCGTTGATCCAGACCACATTGGCCTGGCATGACCGCAAGGCCAATCTCGAGCATTTCGAACAGTTGCTGGAGCAGGCGCGGGGCGCCGACCTGATCATCCTGCCGGAGATGTTCACCACCGGCTTCTCGATGGAGTCGCAAACCCTCGCTGAAGCGGAAAACGGCCCGACCAGTAAATGGTTGCGAGCGCAGGCCGCCAAACTTGACGCGGTGATTACCGGCAGCGTGATTGTCCAGGCCGCCGATGGCAGCCATCGCAATCGACTGTTGTGGACGCGGCCGGACGGTGAGGTCCTGCATTACGACAAGCGTCACCTGTTTCGCATGGCTGGCGAGCACAAACATTACACCGCCGGCGAGCATCAGGTGCAGTTCGAGCTCAAGGGCTGGCGGGTGCGTCCGCTGATTTGCTACGACCTGCGTTTCCCGGTGTGGAGCCGCGATGCGCAAGACACCGACCTGCTGCTGTACACCGCCAACTGGCCGGGTGCACGGCGTCAGCACTGGAACCGTTTGCTGCCGGCGCGGGCCATCGAGAACCTTTGCTATGTCGCCGCGGTGAACCGGATTGGCACTGACGGTAAAGGCTTTGCGTATACCGGTGATAGCCAGGTGCTGGATTTCCAGGGCGAGACGCTGCTGGGTGCCGGTGAGGCCGATGGGGTGTTTCAGGTCGTGCTGAGTGCCGCGGAGCTGGCGGCGTATCGCATGCGGTTCCCGGCGAATCTGGATGCCGATACCTTCGAACTGACCTGAGATTTTCGCCGCCTGACAGACCGCTATCGCGAGCAGGCTCGCTCCCACAGGGTTATGTGCTGATTGATGGACCTGTACAAATTCAATGTGGGAGCGAGCCTGCTCGCGATGAGGGCCTGACAGGCAACGAAAAACCATGAAGATAAAAAAGGCCCCGAGGTTTTCACCTCGGGGCCTTTTGCGTTTCAGCGGGCGGGGGGTTACGCCGCTTTCGCTTCCGGCTGGCTCAGGGAGCGGTTCAGCGCGCTGAACAGGGCCTTGAAGCTGGCGGTGGTGATGTTTTCATCGATACCGACGCCATGCACTGCACGCTCGCCGTTCACGCGCAGTTCAATGTAGGCCGCAGCCTTGGCGTTGGTGCCTGCGCCGATCGCGTGTTCGTTGTAGTCCATGATCTCCACCGGAATCGGCAGACCGGCCACCAGTGCTTCCAGGGCGCCGTTGCCCTTGCCGCGCCAGTGCAGGTTGGTTTCGCCCTGGCCTTTGCTGGAGACCTCAACTTCAACAGCGCTGTGACCGTTCTCTTCCTGCAAGCGATGGCTGACCAGCGCGTACGGCGTGTTGGCCTGCAAGTACTCGCTATGCAGCAGCGCGTGGATCTGCTGGGCAGTCATCTCGAGGCCCAGGCGATCGGTCTCGCGTTGTACCACCTGGCTGAACTCGATCTGCATGCGGCGCGGCAAGTTGATGCCGTATTCCTGTTCCAGCAGGTAAGCGATACCGCCCTTGCCGGACTGACTGTTGACGCGAATCACCGCCTCGTAGCTGCGGCCAATGTCGGCCGGGTCGATCGGTAAGTACGGCACTTCCCACAGGGCATCCGGTTTCTGCTGGGCGAAGCCCTTGCGGATCGCGTCCTGGTGCGAGCCGGAGAACGCGGTGTGAACCAGGTCGCCGACGTACGGGTGACGTGGGTGCACCGGAATCTGGTTGCACTCTTCAACGACTTTGCGCACGCCGTCGATGTCGGAGAAATCCAGCTCAGGGTCAACGCCCTGGGTGTAGAGGTTCAAGGCCACGGTGACCAGGTCGACGTTACCGGTGCGCTCGCCGTTGCCGAACAGGCAGCCTTCAACACGGTCGGCGCCCGCCATCAGGCCCAGCTCGGTGGCCGCAACGCCAGTGCCACGGTCGTTGTGGGTGTGCAGGCTGATGATCACGCTGTCACGACGGTTGATGTGACGGCCGAACCATTCGATCTGGTCGGCGTAGATGTTCGGTGTAGCGCATTCGACGGTGGCCGGCAGGTTGAGGATGACCTTGTGCTCAGGCGTCGGGTTCCAGACCTCGATCACCGCGTCGCAGACTTCCTTGGCGAATTCCAGTTCAGTGGCGCTGAAAGTCTCTGGCGAGTATTCGAAGGTCCACTCGGTTTCCGGCTGCTGGGCGGCGTATTTGACGAACAGCTTGGCGGCGTTCACGGCGATGGCCTTGATCCCGTCCTTGTCCTGATTGAAGACAATCCGGCGGAAGGAAGGGCAGGTCGCGTTATAGAGGTGAACGATGGCTTTTTTCGCGCCACGAAGGGATTCGAAAGTCCGCTCGATCAGGTCTTCACGGCCCTGGGTCAGTACCTGGATGGTGGTGTCGTCCGGGATGTGGCCGTCTTCGATCAGGGTCCGCACGAAGTCGAAGTCGGTTTGCGAAGCGGCCGGGAAGGAGGCTTCGATTTCTTTCACGCCGACGGCGACCAGGGTTTTCCAGAAGCGCAGCTTTTTCACCGCGTCCATTGGCTCGATCAGCGACTGGTTACCATCGCGCAAGTCGGAGCTGCACCAGATCGGCGCGGCAGTGATGGTCTTCGACGGCCAGGTGCGATCCGGAATGTCGATTGTCGGGAAGGCGCGGTATTTCGAAGACGGGTCTTTGAGCATGCTCATCGGAAAATCCTTATTGTGTGGGCCGAAAAAAGGCGGCCTGCCGGTGGATCAAAAAAACGTTGGATAAAACGTGGGACGAGGCACCGCGATTCAGCCCGGCAGTCGTGCGCTGACGAGGCACAGGCTGCGGTGCTGGCGGAGCTGAATGAGGGTGTGAGAAGTTTTCATGTCTTCAACCCTAACCGCGGGGGTGGAAGATGGCAAGCAGTCGAAAAACTTTGAGATAAATACCCGAAAAGTCTTTTTTATCGAGATTTTATTGCTGTGTGTGGCTGCAATTGTTGTGATGTTTGCGTGAGGGTTGGGCTAAGCGCAATTGAAGATTCAGGCAGCGGGAAGTTCTTCGGTACCTGTGAAATTGTCATCGCGAGCAGGCTCGCTCCCACAGTGGATTAGGGGTGTGCACCAAATCTGTGGTCACACCGATACCCTGTGGGAGCGAGCCTGCTCGCGATGAGGCCAGTGGCCTTGTCCAGCATTCAGGGCTGGAACGCGCCGATGAAAATCGCCGGGTCTACGCGCGCATCGTTCAGGCTGACGTTCCAGTGCATGTGCGGCCCGGTCGCACGACCGGTGGAGCCGACTTTGCCGACCACGCTGCCGCGCGTCAGTTGCTGGCCGACTTTCACATCGATTTTCGACATGTGGCAGAACATGCTGATGAAGCCCTGGCCGTGGTCGACGAATACCGTGTTGCCGTTAAAGAAGTAGTTGCCGATCAGGATCACCTTGCCGGCCGCCGGGGTCTTGATCGGCGTACCCGCCGGCACCGCGAAGTCCAGGCCCGCGTGGGGATTGCGCTCTTCGCCGTTGAAGAACCGGCGCACGCCGAACTTGCTCGACAGCGGACCATTGACCGGTTTGTCCAGCAGCAGGTTGCTCGGCGTCACCGGGCTGAAACTGCGATAAGCGCGAACCTGTTCGTCCAGCTCGGCGTCGATGCGTTTCAGGTCGTCCGGGTTCGGATTGACCTGACGCTGGTTCTTCAGGGTGATGTGCTGTTCCGGGTATTTCTTGTTGCCGACCATGAAACTCAGGTTACGGCCACCGCTACTGAGCTGCTGGTTGCCGGGTTTGACGGTCAGCGGCACGCCGACAATCGCCAGCCAGTTGTTCTGTTCCTTGATCACCAGCACCGGTTTGCCTTGGTAGCTGGCCTTGGGCGCCTGAGCCGAAGTGCCCAGGTCGACTACCGCCACACCGCCGGGCACCGGTTTGTTCAGCAGGCGCGTGATGTAGCTGTCGGCGTGGGCGTTGAAGGTCAGGCAAAGCAACAACAGCGGTGCAAGAAAACGCGGCATGGATCAATCCAGTAAAGAAAGGGTGACGGGCGTCAGGTGATTGTCTTCAACCCGGACCTGCAATTGGCCTTCGCCGAGTATGGCTTTCAGGCGTTGGCCGTTTTGGGTCTGCGCAGCGCTGCGGATCGCGTTACCGCGTTCATCGAGCAAAATGCTGTAACCACGCCCCAGTGTCGCCAACGGGCTGACTACGTGCAGGGTTTGCATCTGGGTTTGCAGTTGCAGGCGACGGGCCTTCAGACCTTCGCGCATCGAGCGCGGCAGGCGCTCGGCGAGGCTGTCGAGGCGCTGGCGCAGCAGCGCCAGTTGCCGTCCCGGATGTTGCCCGGCGAGGCGGGTTTCGAGACGAATCAGTCGTTCGCGACGGGTATTGAGACTGCGCTCGAAAGCCCGGCGCAGGCGCATGTCCAGGTCGTCCAGACGTTGCGCTTGCTGGCGCAGGCGTTCACCGGGATGGCGCAAGCGACGCGATATACCTTCCAGGCGCAGACGATCACGCATCAAGCGATCGCGGATGCGCATCACCAGGCGTCGATGCAGGCTTTCGACCCGGCGCACCAGGTCGCTGGAATCCGGTGCCAGCAGTTCAGCGGCGGCTGACGGTGTCGGTGCGCGGACGTCGGCCACGAAGTCGCTGATCGACACATCGGTTTCATGGCCGACGGCGCTGACAATCGGGGTGACGCAGGCATCTATCGCGCGGGCCACGGCTTCTTCGTTGAAGCACCAGAGGTCTTCCAGCGAACCGCCGCCTCGGGCGAGGATCAGCGCATCGAAACCGCGGGCGTCGGCCAGTTTCAGTGCGCGGACAATCTGCGCGGTGGCTTCGCGGCCTTGCACGGCGGTGGGGATCAGGGTCAGCACCACTTGCGGCGCACGGCGACGGAAGACGCTGATGATGTCGCGAATCACCGCACCGGTCGGCGAACTGATGATGCCGATGCGTTGCGGGTGGGCCGGCAGCGGTACTTTGCGTTCGGCACTGAACAGGCCTTCGGCGCTGAGTTTTTCCTTCAGCGCATCGAACGCCAGACGCAGCGCACCGTCACCGGCAGGCTCCACGGTGTCGAGAATCAGCTGATAGTCGCCACGCCCTTCAAACAGCGAAACCTTGCCCCGGACCTTGACCGCCAGGCCATCCTTCAGCGCCTGGCGAACCCGCGCAGCGTTCTGCCGGAACAGCGCGCAACGCACCTGGGCGCCACTGTCCTTGAGGGTGAAATAGATGTGGCCGGACGCCGGGCGGGCGAGGTTGGAGATTTCGCCTTCGACCCAGATGTTGCTGAACACGTCTTCAAGCAACACCCGCGCGCGGCCATTGAGCTGGCTGACCGTCAGGACTTCTCGGTCCAGGCCGAGTCTTGCAAAGGGATCTTTAATCATGGGGCGCAGTTTAAAGGCATTCGGCGGTCAATCTCCATGGCCGATTACCTTCTTGCTGAAGTGAACGCTGCGCGGTCCCTTGTGGGAGCGAGCCTGCTCGCGATTGCGGTTTAACATCCAACACTATTATTGAATGTCACACTTCAATCGCGAGCAGGCTCGCTCCCACAGGGACTGCCGGCTAAAACCATCACAGTGATAAAAAGGAAGTTGCATTGCTGGAATTACTGAATCAATGGGCCTTCGGCGCCACGGACTGGCTGGTGATCGGGCTGGGCATCAGCCTGGCGTACATCGTCTTCGGCGTCGCTGGTTTCGGTACGGCGCTGGTGGCCGGGCCGATCCTGATTCTGTTCATGCCATTGTCGAAGATCGTGCCGTTGCTGGTGCTGCTGGATTTTATCGCGGCATTCGGCAATCTGTTGCCGTCGCGGCGCGATGTCGCCAGGCCCGAGTTGTTGCGCTTGCTGCCGTGCATGGCGGTGGGGTGTACGTTGGGAGTGATCTTCCTGCTGAACCTCAAATCGAACCTGTTGCTGCTATTGATGGGGCTGTTTATCAGCGCGTATGCGATTTACAGCTTGTGGGGGACCGCCCGGCCGACGCAGTTGGCTGCCGCGTGGGCGATCCCGATGGGCACGGTGGGCGGAATGTTCGGGGCGCTGTTCGGCAGTGGCGGCTTTTTATATGCCATCTATCTGAACAGCCGCTTGCCCAAGGATGAGGCCCGCGCCACGCAAAGTGCGTTGATCAGTTGCAGTACGGTGGTGCGCTTGAGCCTGTTCGCGATCGCCGGGGTCTATGCCGAGCTACCCTTGTTGGTACTGGCGGTGTGTTTGTTGCCGGCAATGGCGCTGGGGTTGTGGACTGGTCGACGGTTGACGATGAAGTTGTCCCGCGAGGCCTTTGTGCGGCTGGTGACCTGGCTGGTGCTGGCCAGTGGCATTGCCTTGATCGTCAGGTACCTGAACACTTGACCTGAGCCTGTCAGGGATTAAGCTGCCGACCGCCAAATCCTGTGGGAGCGAGCCTGCTCGCGAATAGGCCATCACCGTCAATATCAAGGTTGCCTGATCTGCCGCTATCGCGAGCAGGCTCGCTCCCACAGGGATAATCTTCAGTGTTTGCAACAGGGCTACACCCATGAACTCGCAAAGCATCCTCGTCCCGAAAATCTCCACACTGCCGGTGCACGAACCTCGGGCGCGGGCGATTGTGCGGTGGCTGGTGCGCAAGAACATCATTGAAGAACAGCTCACCACCTGCGGTCGTACCGGCAATCGCATGGCCCACGCCATCGCACCGGGAGCGCGGGCGGTGGTGTTGCATCCTGAGGCGCTGCCGTTTGGCGAGCCGATCAATGGGCTGGAAATCATCACCAAGCGCTGCATCTATACGCCGGCCAAGGGCTTTCTCGAAGAAGCCGGTTGTGCCGAATGCCGCAAGGAAATCGGCGAAGCGCTGTTCGAAAGCCTGGAAGACTGGATGCCGGGGCGCACCGACAACTTCATCTGCCCGGAATGCGGACATGAAGACGACATCAACGGCTTTCTGTTCCTGCAGGAATGCGGCTTCTCGAACCTGGGCTTTATCTTCAACAACTGGGCGGAGGCCGGGTTCAAGCAGAGCTTCATCGACGAATTCGCCGAATGGCTCGACCTGCCGGTGAGTTGGGTCAAGGTGGAGTTGTAGGGGGCCGAGTTACCCGTATATCAGTAATACCAATAATAGACAGAGTTTTACATTGAGCCGGCGGGGGTGTCTGAGTATAATGGCGCGCTTCCATTTTCCCGCTCGGGAGCCCCCGCGATGCTGCGTATCAGCCAAGAAGCTCTGACCTTCGACGACATTCTTTTAGTGCCTGGTTATTCCGAGGTGCTTCCTAACGAAGTCAGTCTCAAAACCCGCCTTACCCGTGGCATCGAGCTGAATATTCCACTGGTTTCCGCTGCCATGGACACCGTCACTGAAGCCCGTCTGGCAATTGCCATGGCTCAGGAAGGTGGCATCGGCATCATCCACAAGAACATGACCATCGAGCAGCAAGCTGCCGAAGTGCGCAAGGTCAAGCGGTACGAGGCCGGCGTGGTCAAGGACCCGATCACCATCGAGGCTGACGCCACGGTACGTGAGCTGTTCGAACTGACCCGCATGAACAACATCTCCGGCGTTCCGGTACTGCACGATGGCGACCTGGTCGGCATCGTCACTTCCCGTGACGTGCGTTTCGAGAACCGTCTGGACGCCACTGTCCGTGAAGTGATGACGCCTAAAGAGCGTCTGGTCACGGTCAAGGAAGGCGCCAACAAGAACGACGTTCGCGAGTTGTTGCACAAGCACCGTATCGAGCGCGTGCTGATCGTCGACGATAAATTCGCCCTCAAAGGCATGATGACCGTCAACGACATCGAAAAAGCCAAGGCCTACCCACTGGCCAGCAAGGACGACCAGGGTCGTCTGCGCGTCGGCGCTGCAGTCGGTACCGGTAAAGACACCGGCGATCGCGTCGCGGCACTGGTTGCTGCCGGTGTTGACGTGGTGGTGGTCGACACTGCCCACGGTCACTCCAAAGGCGTGATCGACCGTGTTCGCTGGGTCAAACAGAATTTCCCTGAAGTCCAGGTAATCGGCGGCAACATTGCCACCGGCGCTGCTGCCAAGGCCCTGGCCGAAGCGGGCGCGGATGCGGTCAAGGTCGGTATCGGCCCAGGCTCGATCTGCACCACCCGTATCGTTGCCGGTGTCGGCGTGCCGCAAATCAGCGCCATCGCCAACGTCGCCGCTGCCCTTGAAGGCACTGGCGTTCCGTTGATCGCCGACGGCGGTATCCGTTTCTCCGGTGACCTGTCCAAGGCCATCGTTGCCGGTGCTTCCTGCGTGATGATGGGCTCGATGTTCGCCGGTACTGAAGAAGCACCAGGCGAGATCGAACTGTTCCAGGGCCGTTCGTACAAGGCTTACCGTGGCATGGGTTCGCTGGGCGCCATGTCCCAGGCTCAAGGCTCTTCGGACCGTTACTTCCAGGACTCCTCGGCAGGCGCCGAGAAGCTGGTTCCGGAAGGTATCGAAGGGCGTGTTCCGTACAAGGGCACCCTGAGCGCCATCATCCATCAACTGATGGGCGGCCTGCGTTCCTCGATGGGTTACACCGGCAGTGCCGACATCGAAGAAATGCGCACCAAGCCTGAGTTCGTGCGGATCACCGGCGCTGGCATGGCCGAGTCGCACGTCCACGACGTACAGATCACCAAAGAAGCGCCAAACTACCGCGTAGGTTGAGCCTTCAAGCAAATCGTTAAGCAACCGGGGCTGTTCTATTCAGCCCCGAGTTGTTTCTGAATCACGACTGTTTTTGAATTACTTAGACGAGACTGAATCATGGCCCTCGACATTCACGCTCACCGCATCCTGATCCTCGACTTCGGTTCCCAGTACACCCAGCTGATCGCCCGTCGCGTGCGTGAAATCGGTGTTTACTGCGAACTGCACCCGTTCGACATGGATGAAGACGCGATTCGCGAATTCGCTCCAAAAGGCGTCATTCTCGCCGGCGGCCCCGAGTCCGTACACGTCGCTGACAGTCCGCGCTGCCCGCAAGCCGTATTTGACCTGGGCGTCCCGGTCTTCGGGATCTGCTACGGCATGCAGACMATGGCTGAACAGCTGGGTGGCAAGGTTGAAGGTTCCGAGCTGCGTGAGTTCGGTTACGCCCGTGTCGACGTCGTCGGCAAGAGCCGTCTGCTGGACGGTATCGAAGACCACATCGACGCCGATGGCCTGTTCGGCCTCGACGTATGGATGAGCCACGGTGACAAGGTCACCAGGATGCCAGAGGATTTCCACATCCTGGCCAGTACCCCGAGCTGCCCGATTGCCGGCATGTTCAACGATGCTCGCGGCTACTACGGCGTACAGTTCCACCCGGAAGTGACCCACACCAAGCAGGGCGGTCGCATCCTCTCGCGCTTCATCCTCGACATCTGCGGCTGCGAAGCCCTGTGGACGCCTTCGAAGATTGCTGAAGACGCTATCGCTCAGGTCCGCGCCCAGGTCGGTACCGACAACGTACTGCTCGGCCTGTCCGGCGGCGTTGACTCCTCGGTAGTTGCCGCACTGCTGCACAAAGCCATTGGCGATCAGCTGACCTGCGTCTTCGTCGACAACGGCCTGCTGCGTCTGCACGAAGGCGAGCAAGTGATGGCCATGTTCGCCGAGAACATGGGCGTCAAGGTGATCCGTGCCAACGCCGAAGACCAGTTCCTGAACAACCTGGCCGGCGAAAGCGACCCAGAGAAGAAGCGCAAGATCATCGGCCGTACCTTCATCGACGTGTTCGATGCCGAATCCTGCAAGCTCGACAACATCAAGTACCTGGCCCAGGGCACCATCTACCCGGACGTGATCGAGTCGGCTGGCGCGAAAAGCGGCAAGGCACACGTGATCAAGTCGCACCACAACGTGGGTGGCCTGCCGGAAGAAATGAACCTCAAGCTGGTTGAACCGCTGCGCGAGCTGTTCAAGGACGAAGTCCGTCGTCTGGGCCTGGAACTCGGCCTGCCGTACGACATGGTCTACCGTCACCCGTTCCCGGGCCCGGGCCTGGGCGTGCGGATCCTTGGTGAAGTGAAGAAGGAATACGCCGACCTGCTGCGTCGCGCCGACCACATCTTCATCGAAGAACTGCGCAAGGCCGACTGGTACCACAAAGTCAGCCAGGCGTTCGTGGTGTTCCAGCCGGTGAAATCGGTTGGCGTGGTGGGCGACGGCCGTCGTTACGCCTGGGTTGTCGCCCTGCGTGCAGTAGAAACCATCGACTTCATGACCGCGCGTTGGGCTCACCTGCCTTACGAGCTGCTGGAAACCGTCAGCGGCCGGATCATCAATGAAATCGAAGGCATCTCCCGCGTTACTTACGACGTGTCGAGCAAGCCGCCAGCGACGATCGAGTGGGAATGATCCCGATCTGACTGATCGTCCGTAATAACCGAAAGGCCCCGTGAATGTGAATTCACGGGGCCTTTTGCGTATCGCGTTACGGTGTTTTCCTACGCTGGCAAGCGTCCTTCGAGCTTCATGCCCATGCGGGTGAGTGCGTGCGAAAGATCGACCAGGCTGGGGTAAGTTTTTTGATGGACGTCGGTCCAGGCGGGGCGATTGACCAGGTATTGCCCATCGGCCGTTCGTTCAACCAGGGTTTCTGTGATCAGATTGGTTCTGCTGCGATGGATCAATGTCCAGGTTCCATCAGACTCCTTGAAGGTGAACATTCCCTGGCGGAACAGCAGGCGAGCGATTTCGTCCGGCGTTCGTTGCAGCATGGGCATCGGCACTTGCAGGCTGATATCGGCATACAAGGTGTCGAACTCTCCGTGGAATTTTACGGAGGGCGGGCTGGCATTGCGACCCACCTCGACGCCGTGGTCTATCTCTATATGCAGGCTGCGTTCTGGAAGCACCTCCTCAATACGCAAACCGATACCGCCGTTCATTTCACTGATGCCGGCAATGCCTCTAAAGGTATTGGTGTTTTCCTGGCCCGTCAGGACCACCCATTTACCTGATCTGCCAAGCGCTTCATTGGCACGCATGATCGTGGTGGTGAGGTAGTTTTTAATGGATTGTTCCTGAACGTCAATCAAGGGCGATGCCGGATAGCGGTAGCTTGCCAGGCAGTCGGTCGCCTGGATCCGGATACCGTTCTCGCGAGCCACCTTGACGACCTCGAGTGGGGTGAACTTCCCGGCAGGATCGCTTTGGAGCTGTTTCAGATACTTTTCGAGCATGCCGTCCATTTCAGCACCTCTGAGGAAAGTATTCAGGTCGAATTGATTGAAGTCGTTGAGCAAGCGATGCATATAGATCGTCTTGACGCCTTGTCTGGCCAACGTCTGCATGTTCTCGATCAGGAATCGCATACTGGCAATACGATCCTGGCTTTCTCCAATCACCAGCCCCGGCGAAGCATCAAAGATGTTCTGAATGAGTTCCGGGACAGTCATGGACGGCGTGATGACGGGCTGTACCGGACGTGCCGGTAATGAGGCAAAGAAGTTTTCTTTGGAAAGGAGGGCGCGAGTATCTTTCAACAGGGCGGCGCGATGTCCTGCGACGAACTCTTCATAGGCTGTCAGCCCTTGTATTCGTCCGTTGGGAAGGTTGATTATTTTTACGTGGGTTTCTTTTTTACCTAACGCCAGGACGTTGAGCGACCGCCCAGTGGCGGTATCGTACTTCGTCGAGGGCACGCTAAATGATTCCGGTGGTCGGACATGGTCGGGAAACCGGGAATGTCCCGCAACAGCGGTGAGGTCGTCTTTGCCGCCACCCTTTAAACCGGATTTCGGCGTCAGCTCCCACTCGCCCTCGGCATTCAAGCGCACGGGTATCGATCCTGTGGACGCGTATGGGTTTGCCGGGTCGATGATGGCCCAGGTGCCACCGCCATTGATGTCGGCTTCGTAGCGCACGTAATAGGCTGCGTCGTTCATCATGATCGCAGTCGAGGGGGTGGAGTTGAGCGAGTAGATGCCCTGGAACTTGCCGCTGGTGGCAAGCGGCGCCTCACTTTCCAGGATCTCGTTACTTTGCCAGTGCTCCGGTACTTCAAGGTTCTGTGCCGGCTCCGGCTTCAGGGGGATGAACTCTTGAATTTGAGTAACTGCGCTCTCTGAACCGTCGGACACCTCCGGTTCTTGCGCACCGATCGGCTCAGCAGGATTGGTGGCCTCCTGCAGCCTGGCCATTTCGGCGGCTTCAGCGGCCTCGGCCGAAGCGCCGACCTCCTCCAGAACATCGACCTCCTTGAGCAGCGGCAGGTTGAACAGAAGGTTGATGCCATCCAGCACGGCGCCTTTCACGCCTTCCTTGCGCTGGGCCACGGTTTTGCCGTTGACGGCCTTGTCGATGTTCAAGCCCATGGACGCGATGCTGGCTCCAATCACCGGCAGTGCAATCGGCCAACCGAGCAGCGCCAGCGGCCCGAAGACGTGCAGGCCGGCGCTCAGGTAACCCAGCCACATGCCTTTACGCAGTTGTCCGTTGGTCACCAGGGACAGATCGGCCTCTTGCGACATTGCGCTCTGCACATTACGGCTCAGCCAGGAAAACGCGTCACCGCTGACGGTGATGTTTTTTTGATTGATCAGATGGTGATCGTATTTACCCCACGTGCCCACCAACTGGTTCATCAGCGGCGTGATGTTGTCGTGGATCTCCTGGCGCACCGACAGCGGGAAATGCGTCATGAATTCGGCATAGCGCGTGTCATCGTTCATTTGCAGCAGGATCCACCAATGCATGTCCGTCAGCGTCGGGTGCACGTGGAACGCATCAGTGGCGCCGGGAACATAGGTGATTTGCCGTCCGCTACCGTCATCGATACGCAGGATATCGGTGGCGACATGCCCGGCTACATCCAGGGCGCACACCCGCAGATCGGCGGGTGCTGAGGTTTGCGCACGCACGTTCTCCAGGGTCAGCGGCCAGTTTTTGTCTGCGGCGACGGCCCGGATAACGGTCTGAAACTCTTCCTCCTGCAGCGTACCGTTTTCCCGTGCCTCGACGGCTTTACTCAGGTAGTTGCATTTCGCCAGGGCCCGGTAGTCATCAAAATGCACGCTCCAGTAGGCGTTCAGCTTGGCCAGATACCGATCGCTGAAGGTCTCGTGCCAGAAGTCCTTGAGCACGGCGCTGGGGTACATCCGCACTTCGTTGGTTTCGTTGTAAATGCTGGCGGTTGCATCGGCGGTGTAAAACCCGCCGTAACAGTCCAGCTGATCGAAGTAGTCCTGATCGGTGACGTAATACCGATGAATGACCAGTTGCGTCAGGGTCATTGACTGAGTGGGTTTAGGGTAGTGCTCCCAACCCAGGAAGGTTTTGGTGCTGCTGGCCGTGACATTGCCAAAACGATGCCACCAGACCTGATCGGGGTCCAGGCCGGTAACGCCGTGTTTTTTCAGGATTTCGGTGGCCATCCCATGGGCTTCTTCGTGCAGGTCGGGACAGGCAGTCACGATGACGGGCGCGATGCTCAGCAGGTGTTGTTTGTCTGTGTTATCGGGCAGCGTTTCACGTGTTTGATCGGTAGGCATGTTCTCGCTCCTTGAGAAATGGGCTGAGAGGATTGCTCATTTGCTCAAGGGAAGTGCACTACATAGTTATGCTCAAACACGATTCCGGAAGGTGTAGGGTCAGCGCCGCGCCACATCAGAAAAGTAGAACTTGTCCAGGGTATGCCGCGATTCGGTGTATTCGAACTGGCGGCCATCCTGCAAAAAGGTCTGGTTGCTGACCACGATCACATGGCTCTGGCCGTCGAGGTCCAGGTGCTGCTGGTCATCCTTGCTGCGCGGCACCGCTTCGATGGTGCGTTGGGCGTAGGCGATTTGCAGTTGCAGGGTCTGCTCGATGAAGGCGTAGATCGAGTGCTCGGCGATCTCGCGGTTCAGCCCCGGAATCAGGTCGGCGACGAAGTGGTTGATGTCGAGGATCACCCGCTTGCCGTCGATTCGACGCACGCGCTTGATCCGCGTGATCAGGCTGCCTTCTTCAGCTTTCAGGTGTTCGAGCAAGGCGCCTTGCAGGGGGATCTGTTCGAACTCCACGACCTCGGTGCTGACGTCGTTGCCGAGCCTTGGGTAGGTTTCCTGAAAACTGACGATGCCGCCGAGCTGGAATTCGATCGGGTTGGTCGACAGTACGAAGGTGCCTTTACCGTGGACTTTCTGGGCGAAGCCGCGTTCCTGAAGCAGTTCGATAGCCTTGCGCACGGTGCCGCGACTGGCCTGGTAGCTGTCCATCAATTCGGTTTCGGAAGGCAACCGCGCGCCGCGTTCCAGGCGTTCGGTGGTGATACTGGCAAGCAGATCGCTGTAGATCTGGTTGTATTTGCTCATGGTAGTGGCTGCGTTGTGCTCAAGGCAGGAACCTTAAGGGCAGAGGTGGGGTTTGTCCATTTGGCGTTGAAATACTCGCCCGTGGGAAATTGGGCCACTGGTCGGCTTGTGAGTAAACAAATTGAAACTCGTCTGTACGAGTTGTTGCATTAACTCGTACAGACGAGTACTTTTCGCTTCGGCATGCTGCCAACAACAAAAAAACACAGTGGATGAAAAAGCATGAGCCACGATTACCCGACTATCGCCAGCGAGCTGCTTCATAGCCTCGGTGGTGCTGACAACCTTGAACAGGCCGCGCATTGCGTCACGCGTCTGCGCCTGGCCCTCAAAGACCCGCAGCGGGTCGACAGCGCGACGCTGAACCAGATCGACCTGGTCAAAGGCTCGTTTTTCACCGGCGGCCTGTTTCAGGTGGTCATCGGTCCCGGCGAGGTCGAGAAGGTCTACGCCGCGCTACGCCAACAGACCGGTCTCGCCGCGTCGACCATCGCCGATGTGAAACAAAAGGGCGCCGACAAGACCAACGCCATGCAGCGTCTGGTGCGGGTGTTCTCCGATGTGTTCATGCCGATTCTGCCGGCGCTGATCATTGCCGGCCTGTTGATGGGCGTGAACAACCTGATCGGTGCCAAAGGCATGTTCATTGCCGGCAAGACCCTGCTTGAAGCCTACCCGACGCTGGACGGTGTCTGGAGCCTGATCAATCTGATGGCCAACACCTCGTTCGTGTTCCTCCCGGCGCTGGTCGGCTGGTCGGCGGCCAAGCGTTTTGGTGGCAGTGAAATCCTCGGCATCGTGCTCGGCCTGATGCTGGTTCACCCGGATCTGCTGAACGCCTGGAACTACGGCAAGGCGGTGGCCGGGCTGGACGGCCAGAGCCTGCCGTACTTCGATATTCTTGGCTGGTTCAAGATCGAGAAGGTCGGTTATCAGGGCCAGATCCTGCCGATCCTGATGGCCGCCTACGTCATGAGCGTCATTGAAAAATGGCTGCGGGCACGGGTGCCGAATGCCATCCAACTGCTGGTGGTGCCGATTACCACCATCGTCGTGACCGGGGTGTTGGCGCTGGCCGTGATCGGTCCGGTGACCCGCCACCTGGGGATTCTGATCACCGAAGGCGTGGTGACCTTGTTCGACCTGGCGCCGATGGTTGGCGGGGCGATTTTCGGTCTGCTGTATGCGCCGTTGGTGATCACCGGCATGCACCACATGTTCCTTGCGGTGGACCTGCAGTTGATCTCGACTCAGGGCGGCACGTTCATCTGGCCGATGATTGTCATGTCCAACCTTGCTCAGGGCAGCGCGGCACTCGGGGTGTTCTACATGACCCGCAGTGCGCGGGACAAAAGCATGGCTTCGACCTCGGCGATTTCCGCCTATTTCGGCATCACTGAACCGGCGATGTTCGGCGTCAACCTGCGCTACAAGTTTCCGTTCTACGCGGCACTGACCGGCTCGGCGCTGGGCTGCATGTTCCTGTCGCTGAACAAGGTTCAGGCCTCGGCGATTGGTGTCGGTGGCTTGCCCGGATTCATCTCGATCATCCCGCAGTTCATTCCGATGTTTGTGGTCGGGATGGTTGTCGCCATGGTCGTGCCGTTTGTTTTGACCTGTGGCATGAGCATGAAAATCGTTCGGCCCGGGTATCGCGTTGCMTGACAGATCGCTATCGCGAGCAGGCTCGCTCCCACAGGGTTTCGCATTTCATTGTGGGAGCGAGCCTGCTCGCGATGAGGCCCTTACGGCCAGTACAAAACTTACTGAAGGATTTGCGCCATGCAAGACTGGCAGCGTTCGGTGATCTACCAGATCTACCCGAAAAGCTTTCACAGCCACGCCGGCAACCCCACGGGCGATTTGCTCGGGGTGGTGGCCAAGCTCGATTACCTGCAATGGCTGGGGGTCGACTGCCTGTGGATCACCCCGTTCCTGCGGTCGCCGCAACGCGACAACGGCTACGACATCAGCGACTACTACGCCATCGACCCGAGCTACGGGACCATGGCCGACTGCGAGTTGCTGATTGCCGAGGCCGGCAAGCGCGGGATCAAGCTGATGCTCGATATTGTGGTCAACCACACCTCCATCGAGCACAGCTGGTTTCAGCAAGCGCGCAGCAGTCTTGATAACCCGTACCGTGACTTCTACATCTGGCGCGACCAGCCGAACAACTGGGAGTCCAAGTTCGGCGGCTCGGCCTGGGAATACGAGGCGCAAACCGGTCAGTACTTCCTGCACCTGTTCGACCACACCCAGGCCGACCTCAACTGGGACAACCCGCAGGTCCGTGCTGAAGTCTTCAAACTGATGCGCTTCTGGCGTGACAAAGGCGTGGGCGGTTTCCGTCTGGATGTGATCAACCTGATCTCCAAACCGGCGGACTTCCCCGAAGACCACACCGACGGCCGACGCTTCTACACCGACGGCCCGAACGTGCATGAGTACTTGCAGGAAATGCACCGCGAAGTCTTCGAAGGTCATGACCTGATCAACGTCGGCGAGATGTCTTCCACCAGCCTTGAGCACTGCATCCGCTATTCGCGACCGGACTCGAAAGAGCTGTCGATGACCTTCAACTTTCATCACCTGAAAGTCGATTACCCCAATATGCAGAAATGGATTCGCGCCGATTTCGATTTTCTTGAACTCAAGCGCATCCTTTCCGACTGGCAGACCGGGATGCAGGCCGGTGGCGGCTGGAATGCGCTGTTCTGGTGTAACCACGATCAGCCGCGAGTGGTGTCGCGGTTTGGCGATGACGGTGAACACCGGGTGGTTTCGGCGAAGATGCTCGGCACCGCACTGCACTTTTTGCAGGGCACGCCGTTCATCTATCAGGGTGAAGAGTTGGGCATGACCAACCCGGGCTTCGAGCGCATCGAGCAGTACCGGGATGTCGAAACCCTGAACATCTATCGCCTCAAGCGCGAGGCGGGCGAGTCCGAGTCATCGAGCATGGCGGCGATCATGCAGAAGTCCCGCGACAACAGTCGCACTCCCATGCAGTGGAGCGCGTTACCCAATGCCGGTTTCAGCAGCGCCGAGCCGTGGATCGGCGTGCCGGCCAACGCCACGCAGATCAACGTCGACAACCAGCTCGACGACGCGACTTCGGTGCTGCACCACTATCGCCAACTGATTGCCTTGCGCCGCAGCGAACCGCTGATCCAGGACGGCGTGTATCGCCAGCTCTTGCCCACGCACAAACAGGTCTGGGTGTACCTGCGTGAAGGCGAAGGCGAGCGGCTGTTGGTGGTGAACAACTTCTATGGCTCGGCGTGCGAAGTCGAGCTGCCGGAGCGGGTGATCACCGACTGCATGGTGCAACGCTTGGTGATCAGCAACTACCCGGGCTGTGAGGTGCGCAAGCAGCAGCTGTTCCTGCGGCCTTACGAGTCGTTCGTTCTGCACCTGACCGACCACTAAACAACAGGCTTTTCAAACAACTCGCAGGGCACTGCGCGGGGGCTTTTTGCGCGCAGGTTTTGCCGGATGAGCACAATAAAAATAATGGGGTGGCTCTTGAAAACAACAATAAATCGCAGCCTTGCGGCATCGTGCGTGTGCCTGGTATTGCCGTTCTCGGCCCACGCTCTGGAGTTCGCCGGCTACCTGCGCAGCGGCGTCGGGAGCACGGTCAATGGCGGCTCGCAATCGTGTTTCAAACTGCCCGGCGCAGAGTCGAAGTACCGTTTGGGTAACGAGTGCGAACAGTACGCGGAGCTGGAATTGCGTCAGAACCTGCTGACCCTCGATGACGGCTCGGTGCTCAGCGTCGATGGCATGGCTTCGCTGTACAACCAGTACGACCGCAACCTGACGTTCCAGGGTGACAACGGCTCGGTGCGGATGCCGCAGATGTATGCGCAATGGTCGAACCTGCCGAGCCTCAATGGCGGTTCGCTGTGGGCCGGTCGGCGCTACTACAAACGAAACGACATCCATATTTCCGACTTCTACTACTGGAACCAGAGCGCCACGGGTGGCGGTATCGAGGACGTGAAGATTGGCGACCTGAAATACAGCTACGCGTTTTCGCGCAAGGACAACCTGTACCAGAAGGACTACGTCACTCGACACGATTTCAACGTCTCAGGCTTTGATGCCAACCCTGGTGGGGAGCTGGAGTTTGGCCTGAGCTACATCGACAAGCCCGACCGTCGCGACGCGCACGCAGGCTGGGCAATCACCGCCCAACATGTGCAGAAAGACTTTTTCGGCGGCAAGAACAAACTGGCGTTGCAATACGGCGAAGGCCCCGGCACCGGGTTGGGCTACACCGGCGATGTGGGGCTGGATGACCGCAACAAGAGCTACCGCCTGGTGGAGTTCTTCGACTGGCAACTGACGCCGCGTTTTGGTGGTCAGGTCGAAGCGGTCTATCAGAAGGACATCCGCCCGGACGGTAACGGCCAGAACTGGATTTCCCTCGGCATTCGTCCGGCGTACGCGATCACCGATCAATTCAAACTGGTGACTGAGCTGGGGCACGATCAGGTCGAAGCTCCGGGCGGTACGCGCAAGCTGAGCAAATTCACTTTTGCCCCGACCTGGTCGCCCAAAGGTCCGGGTTTCTGGGAACGCCCCGAGGTGCGTTTGTACTACACCTATGCCAGCTGGAACGAGGCGGCCAAGCGTGCGGCCAATGAACTGGCGCAAGGTTCGGCGTTGTCCGATACCGGCGCGTTCGGCACGGCACTGCATGGCGCGAACGTCGGATTGCAGGTCGAGTACTGGTGGAAATAAGTACGGTAATCAGCAGCAGGCTCAACGTACTTTCGTAGCAGCTGGCGCAGCCGGCGTTCGGCTGCGGAGCAGTCGTGAATCCTGCATCCTCGGTCTGCCTGAATCACCGAGGTGCCTGATTTTACGACTGCTGCGCAGCCGAACGCCGCCTTCGGCAGCTGCTACAGGGTGCAGTGCTGCTCAATGTATCTATACAGAACAAAACCGCAGGTGAAGTCATGACCCTAACCCAACCCTTGCAATTGCTGGCGCCGCTGTCCGGGGTGCTGATGCCGCTTGATCACGTACCGGATCCGGTGTTCGCCAGCCGGGTGATCGGCGACGGCCTGTGCATCGATCCGACCTCGCAGGTCCTTTGCGCACCGTTGGCCGGCGTCGTCAGCAATCTTCAACACAGCGGCCATGCGATCAGCATCACCGATGACAGCGGTGTGCAGGTGTTGCTGCACATCGGCCTGGACACCGTGAACCTGAAAGGCCAAGGGTTCAGCGCCTTGGTCGAGCAGGGCCAGCGTGTCGAGGCCGGGCAGCCGTTGATCGAGTTCGATGCCGACTATATCGCCCTGCATGCCCGCAGCCTGTTGACCTTGATGCTGGTGGTCAGCGGCGAGCCCTTCAGTCTGCTGACACCGGACAGCGGTCTGGTGGCCTGTGCGCAGCCGTTGTTGCGCCTGAGCCTGGGCGATCCGCGTAGCGTTGTTGCGCAGGAGGAGGGCGAAGCGCTGTTCTCCAAACCGGTTCATCTGCCCAACCCCAATGGCCTGCACGCACGGCCGGCAGCGGTCTTTGCGCAGGCGGCGAAAGGTTTTGCTTCGAGCATTTGCCTGCACAAGCAGCAGGACAGCGCCAACGCCAAGTCGCTGGTGGCGATCATGGCGTTGCAGACGGTGCATGGCGATGCGTTGCAAGTCAGCGCGGTGGGCGAAGATGCCGAATTGGCAATCAGCACGCTGGCCCAATTGCTGGCAGACGGTTGCGGTGAGGCTGTGACTGCGGTGGCGGTGGTAGCGCCAGTGGTTCAGGCGCCGGAGGTGTCGGCGAAGCTGCTGCGTGGTGTCTGCGCTTCGGCGGGTTCCGCTTTCGGGTACGTGGTGCAAGTGGCGGAACGTGCTCTGGAAATGCCTGAGTTTGCCGCCGATCAACAGGTGGAGCGCGAGTCGCTGGAACGTTCGCTGAGGCACGCGACACAGGCGCTGCAACGCTTGCGTGACAACGCGGCGGGCGAGGCGCAGGCGGACATCTTCAAGGCGCATCAGGAGTTGCTGGAAGACCCGAGCCTGCTGGAACAGGCCCATGCCCTGATCGCTGAGGGCAAGAGCGCGGCGTTTGCCTGGAACAGCGCCACCGAAGCCACCGCGACGTTGTTCAAGTCGCTGGGCAGCACGTTGCTGGCCGAGAGGGCATTGGACCTGATGGACGTCGGTCAGCGTGTGCTCAAGCTGATTCTCGGAGTGCCGGACGGTGTCTGGGAGTTGCCGGATCAGGCGATCTTGATTGCCGAACAACTGACACCGTCGCAGACCGCTGCGCTGGACACCGGCAAAGTGTTGGGCTTCGCCACCGTCGGCGGAGGTGCCACCAGCCATGTGGCGATTCTCGCCCGGGCCCTGGGTTTGCCGGCGGTGTGTGGTTTACCGCTGCAAGTGCTGTCACTGGCCAGTGGCACCCGAGTGTTGCTCGATGCGGACAAGGGCGAATTGCACCTGGACCCGGCGGTGTCGGTCATCGAGCAGTTGCACGCCAAGCGCCAGCAGCAACGCCTGCGTCATCAACACGAGCTGGAACACGCTGCACGGGCCGCCGTCACTCTCGACGGTCATCACTTTGAAGTCACGGCCAATGTGGCTTCGCTGGCCGAAACCGAGCAGGCCGTGAGCCTCGGGGCTGAAGGTATCGGCCTGTTGCGTTCGGAGTTTTTGTATCAGCAGCGCAGCGTGGCGCCGAGTCACGATGAACAGGCCGGCACCTACAGCGCCATAGCCCGCGCACTGGGCCCGCAGCGCAATCTGGTGGTGCGCACGCTGGATGTCGGCGGCGACAAACCCTTGGCCTACGTGCCGATGGACAGCGAGGCCAATCCGTTTCTGGGGATGCGCGGGATTCGCCTGTGCCTGGAGCGTCCGCAACTGCTGCGTGAGCAGTTCCGGGCGATTCTGAGCAGCGCCGGTCTGGCCCGTCTGCATATCATGTTGCCGATGGTCAGCCAGCTGTCGGAGCTGCGTCTGGCGCGGCTGATGCTTGAAGAAGAGGCGCTGGCGCTGGGGATCGAGGAGTTGCCGAAACTGGGCATCATGATCGAAGTCCCGGCAGCGGCGCTGATGGCGGACCTGTTTGCGCCCGAGGTGGATTTCTTTTCCATTGGCACCAACGACCTGACTCAGTACACCCTGGCCATGGACCGCGATCACCCGCGCCTGGCCAGTCAGGCCGACAGTTTTCACCCATCGGTGCTGCGCTTGATCGCCAGCACCGTGAAGGCCGCCCATGCCCATGGCAAGTGGGTCGGGGTGTGTGGCGCACTGGCGTCGGAGACCTTGGCGGTGCCGCTGTTGCTGGGGCTGGGGGTGGATGAGCTGTCGGTCAGCGTGCCGCTGATTCCGGCGATCAAGGCGGCGATTCGCGAGGTCGAACTCAGCGACTGTCAGGCCATCGCGCATCAGGTGCTCGGGCTGGAAAGCGCCGAGCAGGTCCGCGAGGCGTTGAGTGTGCAGCAGGCGATGGTCGAAACTTCACAGGTGTTGGAGAACTGAACATGTTCGAGAAAATGCAACGGGCGTTCTGGAAGGCATTGACCCCGGACCTGGTGGTGGATGAACCGAAGCGGGTTGCCCAACCTGCCTCGGGTTTGGCCGCGAATGTGGTGGCCGCGCTGGGCGGTGTGGATAACCTCAAATCCCAACAGCGCCTGGCACTGACGCGGGTGCGGGTGGAGTTGAAAGATGCCGCGCTGCTGGACGCGATGGCCTTGCGTGCAGCGGGTGTGCCGGGGGTGATGACGTTGGCGGGTGGGGTGGTGCATTTGATCGTGGGATTGTCGGTGGCTTGAGCTGGGCGTTTGCCTCAAGAACCACCCCTCACCCTAACCCTCTCCCCAAAGGGGAGAGGGGACTGACCGTGGGTTTCTGAAGGTTTACGGCGACCTGCGATTTCGAGTCGAACTCAGGCCTCAAGAACGATAAATATCTGCCCCCTCTCCCCTCTGGGGAGAGGGTTGGGGTGAGGGGTGGCTTCCTGACCCAACCCCAAAGCAAGACCTGCCATCCACCGCGTTGCCCTTACTGTTTCTCATCCGCAGGTGTATCGTATTCGCCTTTTGCGGGCACAGGCCTGCCGCTGATACGTGAGGTTGTTGAGTTCATGTCCTTTACCCGTCGACAAATACTGGGTGGTCTGGCCGGTCTGGCAGTGGTGGGCGTCGGGGCGGGTGGTGCATCGCGTTACTGGCTGAGGAAAATGGCCGACGCCAACGCGGGTCATGACTACGAACTGATCGCCGCGCCGCTGGATGTCGAGCTGGTGCCGGGGCACAAAACCGAGGCCTGGGCCTTTGGTCCGTCGGCGCCGGGGACGGAACTGCGGGTACGTCAGGGCGAATGGCTGCGGGTGCGCTTCATCAACCATCTGCCGGTGCCCACCACCATTCACTGGCACGGTATCCGTTTGCCGCTGGAGATGGACGGCGTGCCGTACGTCTCCCAATTGCCGGTGCTGCCGGGCGAGTATTTCGACTACAAATTCCGCGTGCCGGACGCTGGCAGCTACTGGTATCACCCGCACGTGAACAGCAGCGAAGAGCTGGGGCGCGGGTTGGTCGGGCCGCTGATCATCGAAGAACGCGAGCCCACCAGTTTCAAGTACGAGAAGACCCTTAGCCTGAAAAGCTGGCACGTCGATGAAGAAGGCGCTTTCGTGCCGTTCAGCATTCCGCGTGAAGCGGCGCGCGGCGGCACGGCCGGGCGTCTGGCGACCATCAATGGAGTACCGCTGCCGGTGATCGACTTGCCGGCCGGGCAGATCACTCGGGTACGCTTGTTGAATCTCGACAACACCCTGACTTACCGCCTCAACATTCCGGGCGTCGAAGCGCAGATCTACGCGCTCGACGGCAACCCGATCGAGCCACGTCCGCTGGGTAAGGAATACTGGCTGGGCCCCGGCATGCGGATTTGCCTGGCGATCAAGGCCCCGGCGGCGGGTGAAGAATTGTCGCTGCGTAACGGGCCGGTGCGCATTGGCACCTTGCGTTCGGTGGTCAACAATGACGCACCAACCCAGTGGCCACCGGCGCTGCCGGCCAACCCGATTTCCGAGCCGGACCTGGCCAATGCCGAGAAGCTCAATTTCAATTTCGAGTGGGTTGGATCGGTGTCGGTGAACGTCGATAATGGCAAGCCGCCGAGCCTCTGGCAGATCAACGGCAAGGCCTGGGACATCACCGACAAAACCTGCGCCGACCGCCCGATTGCCAAGCTTGCGAAGGGCAAAAGCTACATTTTCGAATTGAAGAACATGACCCAGTACCAGCACCCGGTTCACTTGCACGGCATGAGCTTCAAGGTCATTGCCTCGAACCGCAAAAAGATCATCCCGTATTTCACCGACACCTACCTGCTGGGCAAGAACGAACGCGCCCAGGTGGCGCTGGTGGCGGATAATCCGGGGGTGTGGATGTTCCACTGCCATGTGATCGACCATATGGAAACCGGCCTGATGGCCGCCATCGAGGTGGCTTGATGCGTCAGATACGCCCCGCGAAGATCATCGACCGTAGCCGCGATCAGGACTTCATGCGTGAGGCCCTGGCGCTGGCCGCGCAAGGTGCCGCCCTCGGTGAAGTTCCGGTGGGCGCGGTGCTGGTGCAGGACGGTGAAATCATCGGTCGCGGCTTCAATTGCCCGATCAGCGGCAGCGACCCCAGCGCCCACGCCGAAATGGTCGCGATCCGCGCTGCGGCGCAGGCCGTGAGCAACTATCGCCTGCCGGGCAGCACGCTGTACGTCACGCTGGAACCGTGCAGCATGTGCGCCGGTTTGATCGTGCATTCACGGATTGCGCGGGTGGTTTATGGGGCGCTGGAGCCCAAGGCCGGGATCGTGCAAAGCCAGGGGCAGTTCTTCACCCAGGGCTTTCTCAACCACCGGGTGCTGGTCGAAGGCGGGGTATTGGCCGAAGAGTGCGGCACGGTGCTAAGCGAGTTCTTCAAAGCCCGACGCGCCAAACCAGCAGACTAAACACCCAACCAATGTGGGAGCGAGCCTGCTCGCGATGAGGCCCTTTCAGTCAACAACAATGTTGAATGACAGTCCGCTATCGCGAGCAGGCTCGCTCCCACAGGGGGGATCTCCATTGGCAGGGAGATTGGGCGTTATTTTTTGGCGACGATCACCGCGCGCATCGGTGCCGGCAGACCTTCAATGGTCTTGCTGTGGTCCTCGGGATCGAGGAAGTCGCTCAGCGACTGATACTTCATCCACTCGGTCCCGCGTTGTTCTTCAACCGTGGTCACACTGACATCCACACAGCGCACATCGCTGAATCCGGCACGGCGCAACCAGAGCATCAGCGCCGGCACCGACGGCAGGAACCAGACGTTGCGCATCTGCGCATAGCGGTCTTCCGGCACCAGCACTTGCTGCTCATCGCCTTCGATCACCAGCGTTTCCAGCACCAGCTCACCGCCCTTGACCAGGCAATCCTTCAGCGCCAGCAAATGCTCGATCGGCGAGCGGCGGTGGTAGAACACGCCCATGGAGAACACGGTGTCGAAGCCTTCCAGATTTGGTGGCAGGTCTTCAAAAGGAAATGGCAGGTGCCAGGCGTTGGGCTCGGCCAGGTAACGCTGCACCGCCTGGAACTGGCAGAAAAACAGCCAGTTCGGGTCGACGCCGATCACGCTGTCGGCACCCGCGCCGAGCATGCGCCACATGTAGTAACCGTTGCCGCAGCCGACATCGAGGATGCGTTTACCCTTGAGGTCGAGGTGCGGGGCGACCCGCGACCACTTCCAGTCCGAACGCCATTCGGTGTCGACGTGCACGCCGAACAGGTCGAACGGGCCTTTGCGCCAAGGCGACAAACCCATCAATGCGGTACGCATTTGCACGCGGGTTTCATCGTCGCAATCGGTGTCGAGGGTCAGGCCGTTCAGCAGGTCGACTTCACTCGGCTGGAGCTTTGGCAGGGCGTCCAGCGCACTCTGCCAGCGCTCCAGATCGCCGTGACCTTTTTCCATTTTTGCGTCGAGTTGCGCTTGCAGGGTGTTGGCCCAATCGGCCAGTGGTGTGCCGGCCAGACGGCGGGCGAGGGGAGACAGATCAATCATGGCAAGGCAATCAACGAGGCAAAGTTAAGACACTGGAACCACGGCACGACTTTCGAGAACCCGGCGGCCAGCAGGCGTTCGCGGTGTTCCTGGAGGCTGTCGGGCTTCATGACGTTTTCGATGGCGCTGCGCTTCTGGGCGATTTCCAGTTCGCTGTAGCCGTTGGCGCGTTTGAAGGCGATGTGCAGGTCGGTGAGCAGCGCGTGTTCTTCGGCATCTTCGAAACGCAGCTTCTCCGAAAGGATCAATGCACCGCCTGGCAACAGCGACTGGCGGATGCGTCCGAGCAGTGCCAGGCGTTGGTCCGGGGCGATGAATTGCAGGGTGAAGTTCAGCGCCACCACCGAGGCCGGTTTGAACTCCAGCGCGAGAATGTCGCCTTCGATCACGTCAACCGGCAACAGCTCCTGGAACATCGAGTCCTGGCCGTTGAGGTATTCGCGGCAACGCTCGACCATCGCCGCCGAGTTATCCACCGCGATTACCCGGCAACCGTCGGTGCGCACGTGACGGCGCAGGGCCTGGGTCACCGCGCCAAGCGACGAACCGAGATCGTAGAGCACGCTACCCGGTTGGGCGAACTGCGCCGCGAGCACGCCGAGGTTTTCGACAATGGTCGGGTAACCCGGCACCGAGCGCTTGATCATGTCCGGGAACACCCGCACCACGTCCTCGTTAAAGGCGAAGTCAGGCACCTGGGCCAAAGGCTGGGCGAAAAGGCGATCGGATTCTTTGCTCACGGCGGTTCCAGCGGCGGATGTGGAAAAGGCCGGCATTTTAGCCAACTTGGCGCGTGGATGCGCGGGTTGTCTGATAAACCGCGTTCGCGAAGTACACGACCTCCGTAGCAGCTGGCGAAGCCTGCGTTCGAGGGCGGAGCCCTCGCAATACGGGCGACACCAATACACCTGAAGCAGCGCGGTGTGAGGATTACGACTGCTTCGCAGCCGAACGCAGGCTTCGCCAGCTGCTACAGGGAGTGTTGTTTGCCGCGTTGTTGGGAGAACGCCGACGCGGTAATCCCCCATTGCCCCAGCCAGTAGCTGAGGATGATCACGTAGGGCGCCGCCTGGAACGGCACGACAAAACGGCTGATGCCGATCACGCTGTCGGAGAACACAAACGCCAGCGCACCACCGGCCGCCAACAGTGCCGAACGCTTGGGCACGTCGCTGCCCAAACGGGCCAGGGCACGCCAAAGCATGGCGCTGATGGCCACGCCATAAACGATCACCGGAACCAGCAACGGCCCCAGGCCATGGCTGATCAGAATCCCCAGCAACAGCGCGCCAACCCCGAGCGCGAGCATCAGAGGCGCCAGCGCCAGGCGTCGGCAATCACTCAAATAGGCTTTCAAGTACACCAGGTGCGCGACCAGAAACGCGCCCAGGCCAAACACGAACAAATCCCCCGGCCACGCCAACAGCACATCGCCGAGCACCGAAAACATCAGGCCAAGGCTGATCCAGCGCCGATAGTCGCTGGGCGGCGCGTCGTGCAACCAGCCGAGCAGCGCCAGCACCGGCAACGGTTTGACCACTAGGCACAGCAACGCGGCGTGAATGCTCACTCCGTAAAGAAACGTCACCGCGCCCATCAGCGCCAGAATCAGCCAGCCCATGTTCAGTTGACCGAAATCGCGCAGTCGAAAGTTTGCGCAGGTTCGACTTCCGGTTCCCACGGCTGTTGATAAGTCAGGCGCAAACGCCCGTTGCCTGCGGCGAAGGCTTGAAAGCGCCAGGTCGATTGCCCGCCACTGCCCACCAACCCGGTGTTCTCCGGGTTGCTGTAAACCTCGGGGCTGATCGCCCGCAGCACACCGCCAGCCGAATCCTGGATCGCCCAGCGATAACCGGTGGTCGGGTTGCTTGGCAGGGTCAGGATCAGGTGTTGCCCGTTGTTCAGTTGCACCGGGCATTCGCTTTGTTTTTCCACCGTCACGTTCTGTTTTGGTTGACTGGCGCAGGCGGCCAGCAGGGCGAGGCTCAGGGGGACAAACAGGCGGGTGGGGGACATAAGGTCAGCAGCTCCGGTATTCACGACGAACGGCGAGCATAACCGAAGATGAGACAAAGTGTGACCGATGAACTGATCTCAGGTTAGCTCGCTGTTTTTTGTGCGCGTGAGTTGGCGTCACTCAACGGTTATAGCTGTCGGGTCACTCCAGCGAGATGTGTGTACGCTAGAAAACTGCCGGGTCTTCAGTTCATATGAACCAGGCGTAAGAGACCATTTGGGTGTCGCACTCCACCACCCGCCTAGATCGGGAGTTACGCTGTGCTGATATGTGATGATTGGGGAAGACTTCAGCGTCAGTTCAATTTCGACGGTGTTACTGAAACTATAAGATGTCCCTTTAATGATTTGGTCGAGCCTGGGAAGCGACCCTCCAGCAGAGGGTTCTGCAATGGCTGATGGCGCGAGCAATTTTGTGAAGAATACCGTTGGGCTTGGCTCTGATGTTTCGCCGTTCCAATGTTCCTGCCTTACACGAATCCAGGCATCTTGTTTAGGGGACTCAAAGTGGTCTGATGGGTTGGAATATTTCCAGCTCCCATCCTGCTCCACGTTGGTCACTCTTTCCCAGTGAGCCGGGTTCATGAAGTTCGAGTTTACGAAAATTGCGCACCCGACTTCGCCAGTCCCTTTCAGCTCCAGCGTTTCAACCTCATCCCTCTCTGTTGGACTCAAGATAACGGGAGGGGCCAATACAACGGCTTTCTTTTCCATGATTGCTCACTATTGAACGTGGGGTGAGTAACCGTTTTATCAAGTTCGAAGATAAGCGCCACCTGTTAGAAATACCAGTTCCGACAAGCGGCGCTGATGGAGCTATCGCTAAAATGCGGTGAAGCAGTCGATCAGAACAACACCTTCGCCACATCCGCAAAGCGCTTGGCAAAGTGCACGGTAATCCCCTCTTTCAAGTAATCCGGCAGTTCCTCAAAACTGCCGCGATTGGACTCCGGCAAGATCAGTTCGAAGATCTTCTGTCGCCGCGCCGCGATCACTTTCTCGCGGACCCCGCCAATCGGCAGCACATGCCCGGTCAGGGTCAGTTCGCCGGTCATGGCCACGCCTTTTTTCGGCGGCTGGTTGCGCGCCAGTGAGAGCAGGGCGCTGGCCATGGTCACGCCGGCGCTTGGGCCGTCTTTCGGTGTTGCACCTTCCGGCACGTGGAGGTGGATGAACGCTTCGTCAAAGAACTTCGCATCGCCACCGAATTGCTTGAGGTGCGAGCTGACGTAGCTGTAGGCGATCTCGGCCGATTCCTTCATCACGTCACCCAATTGCCCGGTGAGCTTGAAGCCGCGGTTGAGGGTGTGAATGCGCGTGGCTTCGATCGGCAAGGTCGCGCCGCCCATGCTGGTCCAGGCCAGACCGGTGATGACCCCGGTGCCGGACAGCACTTGTTCGTTGCGGAACACCGGCATGCCGAGTGAGGCTTCGAGGTCTTTGGGGCCGATCTTGATCACAGCTTTCGGTTCGTCGATCAGCTTCACCACCGCTTTGCGCACCAGTTTGCCCAGTTGTTTTTCCAACTGGCGCACCCCGGCTTCGCGGGCATAACCGTCGATCAGGGCTCTCAGCGCGCTGTCGCTGATGGACAGGCTGGTTTTCGACACCCCGGCTTTCTCAAGCTGTTTTGGCCACAGGTGACGCTTGGCRATGGCRACYTTTTCTTCGGTGATGTAGCCCGACAGGCGAATCACTTCCATCCGGTCGAGCAAGGGACCTGGAATCGAGTCCAGGGTGTTGGCGGTGCAGACGAACAGCACTTTCGACAGGTCCAGGCGCAGGTCCAGGTAATGGTCGAGGAATTCGACGTTCTGTTCCGGGTCCAGGGTTTCCAGTAGCGCCGAGGCTGGGTCGCCCTGGAAGCTTTGGCCCATCTTGTCGATTTCGTCGAGCATGATCACCGGGTTCATCACTTCAACGTCTTTCAACGCCTGGACCAGTTTGCCCGGCAGCGCGCCGATGTAGGTGCGGCGATGGCCCTTGATCTCGGCTTCGTCGCGCATACCGCCGACGCTGAAGCGATAGAACGGCCGTCCCAGCGACTCGGCGATGGATTTACCGACGCTGGTCTTGCCCACGCCCGGTGGACCGACCAGCAACACGATGGAACCGGCGATCTCACCTTTGTAGGCGCCGACCGCAAGGAATTCGAGGATCCGGTCCTTGATGTCGTCGAGCCCTGCGTGGTGTTGGTCGAGGACTTTGCGCGCGTGTTTGAGGTCGAGTTTGTCCTCGCCATAAACGCCCCACGGCACTGCTGTCGCCCACTCCAGGTAGTTGCGGGTGACGGCGTATTCCGGCGAGCCGGTTTCGAGGATCGACAGCTTGTTCATTTCCTCTTCAATGCGTTTCTGTGCCTGTGGCGGCAGGACCTTGCCCACCAGCCGCTGCTCGAACTGCTCGACGTCGGCGCTGCGGTCGTCCTTGGTCAGCCCCAGTTCCTGCTGGATGACCTTGAGTTGTTCCTTGAGGAAAAACTCGCGCTGGTGTTCGCCGATCTTGCGGTTCACTTCGGCAGAGATTTCTTTCTGCAAGCGCGCGACTTCGACTTCCTTGCGCAGCATCGGCAGGACTTTTTCCATGCGCTTGAGCATTGGCACGCAGTCGAGCACTTCTTGCAGCTCGCTGCCGGTGGCCGAGGTCAGGGCGGCGGCGAAGTCGGTCAGTGGCGACGGATCGTTGGGGCTGAAGCGGTTGAGGTAGTTTTTCAGCTCTTCGCTGTACAGCGGGTTGAGCGGCAGCAGTTCCTTGATCGCGTTGATCAGCGCCATGCCGTAGGCCTTGACCTCATCGGTCGGCTCGCTTGGCTGGTGCGGGTATTCGACTTCCACCAGGTACGGTGGGCGATGGTGCTTTAGCCAGGTCTTGAGGCGTACGCGGGTCAGGCCCTGGGCGACGAATTGCAGTTTGCCGTTTTCGCGGCTGGCGTGATGGATCTTCACCAGGGTGCCGTAAAGCGGCAGGGCGGAGGTGTCGAAGTGCCGTGGGTCTTCTTGCGGGCTGTCCATGAAGAACAGCGCGAGCGAGTGATGTTCGGACTTGGCGACCAGGTCGAGGGTTTCGGCCCAGGGTTCTTCGTTGACGATCACCGGCAGTACTTGCGCGGGGAAGAACGGGCGGTTGTGGATCGGGATGATGTAGACCTTGTCCGGCAGGTTCTGGCCGGGCAGGGCCAGGCCTTTGCCTGCTGAGGTAGGGTGTTCGGCGTGTTCGGGGTCGGCGTAGTCGCTCGGGTTATCCGGGAATTCTTGCTGGTCGCTCATGGGGCACCTGCGCAATGGGGTATGAGGGATAGATGGGGCAGGTGGTGGGTGGTTTCAATGGGGGGCGGTTGTTAGCGGGTGTTTCATAAGGTGTATCCGCCCAACTATTGTGGGAGCGAGCCTGCTCGCGATGGCGGCCTGACAGCCGGACTATCTCCCGCAGATGTACACCAATCAAACCTGTGGGAGCTGGCTTGCCTGCGAAGGCGGCCTGACAGCCGGCCTATCTTTCGCAGATGTACACCAATCCATTGTGGGAGCGAGCCTGCTCGCGATGGCGGCCGGACAGCCGACCAATCTCTCGCAGGTGTACATATCCATTCCTGCGGTAACGGCGGCTGGCGGTTTCGCCCTTACGGCGACTCACTTTTTTTACAAGCGCCTAAAAAAAGTAAGCAAAAAAACGCTCGCCCCAAGCGTACGGCACCTCGCC